>NZ_JBSVWS010000188.1:0-10327 GCF_054071155.1 Pseudomonas sp. SDO5532_S415
GCAGACCGCATTCGCGAGCAGGCTCGCTCCCACATAAGCAGATCAGGCTTCGGTTTTTGCAGCTGCAGCTTTAGCGGCAGCGTCTTTGATCAGCGCCTGCAACGAACCATCAGCGGACATTTCGGTCATGATGTCGCTACCGCCGACCAGCTCACCAGCGACCCACAGTTGCGGGAAGGTTGGCCAGTTGGCGTATTTTGGCAGGTTGGCGCGGATTTCCGGGTTCTGCAGGATGTCCACGTACGCAAACTTCTCACCACAAGCCATCACAGCCTGCGCGGCTTTCGCGGAGAAGCCGCACTGCGGGGCATTCGGAGAGCCTTTCATGTAAAGCAGAATGGTGTTGTTGGCAATCTGCTCTTTAATCGTTTCGATGATATCCATGGAGCACCTCGGCTGAACTTTCCGACTCATGGGTCGGCACGGTGGCGCATTGTAACGGAAAGCCGAGGGCCATGCTCGGTCTCTCCGTCAGATACGATCAAGCCGCCGCCACGGTCACCGGAACGCCATTCAACGCCGCATTCCCCGACAACTCATCGAGCTGACATTCGTCTGTCAGGTCATTGGCACTGGAGCCCGGCTGGCCGCTGGCAATGGTCATTTGCACGCCCGGTCGCGCATGGCCCCAACCGTGCGGAAGGCTCACCACTCCTTTCATCATATCCAGACTGCCCAGCACTTCCACTTCAATCACCCCGACCCGCGAACTCACCCGCACTCGCTGACCGTCGCTCAGTCCGCGACTGGCCAGGTCATCCGGGTGCATCAACAACTGATGGCGCGGCTTGCCCTTCACCAGACGGTGATAGTTGTGCATCCACGAATTGTTGCTGCGCACATGTCGGCGACCGATCATCAACAACTCATCGGCGGCTGGTGCCTGCAATGCTGCGAAACGGGCCAGGTCGGCGAGGATCTCGACCGGGGCGGCCTGGACATGCTGATTGGCGGTTTTCAGGCGCGGAGCCAGGTTGGGCTTGAGCGGCCCCAGATCGACACCATGGGGATGGTCGAACAGGGTCGTCAACGACAGCTGATGCTCCGACACATCGCCATACAGGCCCATGCGCAAGCCACGATCGATCATTTGGGCCGGGGGGATGGTCGGCTTCAAGTCCTTGCCGGTTTTCGTGGCGAATGCCTTCGCCAGCCCGACGAATATCTCCCAGTCGTGCAACGCCCCCTGGGGCTTGGGCAGAATAGCCCGGTTGAAACGACTGACGTTGCGTACCGCGAACATATTGAATGTCGTGTCGTAATGATCGTTTTCCAGCGCCGAGGTGGACGGCAGGATCAGGTCGGCGTAACGCGTGGTTTCGTTGATGTACAAGTCGACACTGACCATGAACTCAAGCCCGTCCAGCGCCTGTTCCAGCTGACGGCCGTTCGGCGTGGACAACACCGGGTTGCCCGCCACGGTGATCAGCGCCCGAACCTGCCCTTCCCCTTCGGTCAGCATCTCTTCGGCCAGCGCCGACACCGGCAGTTCGCCAGCGTACTCCGGAAGCCCGGACACCCGGCTCTGCCACAGATTGAAATGCCCACCCGACGTGGAGGCCACCAGATCTACCGCCGGCTCAGTGCACAAGGCCCCCCCCACACGATCGAGGTTGCCGGTGACCAGGTTGATCAACTGCACCAACCAATGACACAGCGTGCCGAATGCCTGGGTCGAGACACCCATGCGGCCATAGCAAACCGCGCTCGGCGCTGCGGCGAAATCCCGCGCCAATTGGCGGATCTGTTCGGCCGGCACCGCGCACAACGGACTCATGGCCTCGGCAGTGAAATGGGCGATTGCCCTGCGCACTTCATCCAGACCGTCCACCGGCAAATGACTGTCGCAGGTCAGGCCTTCGGCAAACAAGGTATTGAGCAGGCCAAACAACAACGCCGCATCACCACCCGGGCGCACAAACAGATGCTGGTCGGCAATGGCCGCCGTTTCGCTGCGACGCGGGTCGACGACCACGACTTTACCGCCCCGGGTCTGAATCGCTTTCAAGCGTTTTTCCACATCCGGCACGGTCATGATGCTGCCGTTGGACGCGAGCGGGTTGCCACCGAGAATCAGCATGAAGTCGGTGTGATCGATGTCCGGGATCGGCAGCAACAAACCGTGGCCGTACATCAAATGACTGGTCAGGTGATGGGGCAATTGGTCGACCGACGTTGCGGAAAAACGATTGCGGGTTTTCAGCAGGCCAAGAAAGTAATTGCTGTGGGTCATCAGCCCATAGTTGTGCACGCTGGGGTTGCCTTGATAAACCGCCACCGCGTTTTGCCCATGACGCGCCTGAATCGCAGACAGGCGTTCGGCCACAAGATTGAAAGCATCTTCCCACTCGATGGGCTGCCATTCGCTGCCCACCCGCCGCATCGGTTGATGCAGGCGATCCGGATCGTTCTGAATATCTTGCAGGGCGACAGCCTTGGGGCAAATGTGCCCGCGACTGAACGTATCCTGGGGATCGCCCTTGATCGAAGTGATCTGCACATTGCCGGCCTCGACCTCGGTGGTTTCGATGGTCAGGCCGCAGATGGCTTCACACAGGTGGCAGGCACGGTGATGGAGAGTCTTGGTCATGGCCAGTCTCTGTCTTGTTCTGGGCGGGCGATTTCGGCCGCGGGAACAAAACTATGGCGCTTGCACCGCTGCCGCGCCAGCGACGTTCGTCTTGTGAATTGACGGCCATCAGGCCAGCGGATGAGCCCGGGGGATCAGCAGCGGACAACAGGTCAAAAACCGACCGCCAGCGCGCCGCCACCGCCCCGTTCGATTGCCAAGCTGCGCAGGCGCGGTGTACAAATGCTTGGCTGCCGTCCGAAAACAGGCTTCATAAGCGCTACTGCGGTTATCCCGTAGCCCCTCTGAAATCCCCTAAAAACCGTAGCCCTATTGGTAAGACGCGACATTTAATTATAAGATCGCGCCTTCCCCTATTTCGTCGCCCCGTGCGGCTTACGCCGCAGGTCTCGCCCGTTGTTCCGTTAAACAAGGCTTTGAGCATCTGCGGTTTGTAGCAAAAAGGTAGTCAATGATGAGCGCAAGGCACTTTCTCTCCCTGATGGATTGCACGCCCGAAGAGCTGGTCAGCGTGATCCGTCGAGGCGTTGAGCTCAAAGACCTGCGTAACCGCGGTGTACTGTTCGAGCCCCTGAAAAACCGCGTGCTCGGGATGATTTTCGAAAAATCCTCGACCCGCACCCGCATTTCGTTCGAAGCCGGCATGATCCAGCTCGGTGGCCAGGCGATCTTCCTGTCGCCGCGCGACACCCAACTGGGCCGGGGCGAGCCGATCAGCGATGCCGCCATCGTCATGTCGAGCATGCTTGATGCGGTGATGATCCGTACCTTTTCCCACAGCACCCTGACCGAATTCGCCGCCAATTCGCGCGTCCCGCTGATCAACGGTCTGTCCGATGATCTGCACCCGTGCCAGTTGCTGGCCGATATGCAAACGTTCCTCGAACACCGCGGCTCCATCCAGGGCAAGACCGTGGCCTGGATCGGCGATGGCAACAACATGTGCAACAGCTATATAGAAGCGGCGATCCAGTTCGACTTCCAGTTGCGCATCGCCTGCCCGGAAGGCTACGAGCCGAACCCGAAATTCGTGGCTCTGGCCGGCGATCGAGTGACCATCGTTCGCGATCCGAAAGACGCCGTGCGCGGCGCCCATCTGGTGAGCACCGACGTCTGGACCTCCATGGGCCAGGAAGAAGAAACCGCCAAGCGCCTGCAGCTGTTCGCCCCGTATCAGGTCAACCGCGCCCTGCTCGACCTGGCCGCCAGCGACGTGTTGTTCATGCATTGCCTGCCGGCCCATCGTGGTGAAGAAATCAGCGTCGACCTGCTCGACGACCCGCGTTCGGTGGCCTGGGATCAAGCTGAAAACCGTCTTCACGCACAAAAGGCCCTGCTCGAGTTTCTCGTCGAGCCGGCGTACCACCACGCATGAGCCAGCCATTACTGCTTAACCTGCGCAACCTCGCCTGCGGCTATCAAGACCAGCGCGTGGTGCAAAACCTCAACCTGCATTTGAACGCCGGCGACATCGGTTGCCTGCTGGGCTCTTCCGGCTGCGGCAAGACCACCACCCTGCGGGCCATTGCCGGTTTCGAACCGGTGCACGAAGGTGACATCCAACTGGCGGGCGAGACGATCTCCAGCGCCGGTTTCACCCTCGCACCGGAGAAACGTCGCATCGGCATGGTGTTCCAGGACTACGCACTGTTTCCGCATTTGAGCGTGGCCGACAACATCGCCTTCGGCATTCGCAAGCATCCGCAAAAGGATCGCGTCGTCGAAGAGCTGTTGGAACTGGTCAACCTGAAGAACCTCGGCAAACGCTTCCCCCATGAGCTTTCCGGTGGTCAGCAACAACGTGTCGCCCTGGCCCGCGCCCTGGCGCCGGAACCGCAACTGTTGCTGCTGGACGAACCGTTCTCCAACCTTGATGGTGAATTGCGCCGCAAGCTCAGCCACGAGGTTCGTGACATTCTCAAGGCCCGAGGCACCAGCGCGATTCTGGTCACCCACGATCAGGAAGAAGCTTTCGCAGTCAGCGATCACGTCGGCGTGTTCAAGGAAGGCCGGCTGGAACAATGGGATACGCCGTACAACCTGTACCACGAACCGCTGACACCGTATGTGGCCAGCTTCATCGGCCAGGGCTATTTCATCCGCGGCCAGCTGAGCAGCCCGGAGTCGGTGCAGACCGAACTGGGTGAATTGCGCGGTAACCGTGCCTACACCTGGCCGGTCGGTGGCGCGGTGGATGTGCTGCTGCGTCCCGATGATATCGTTTATGCCCCAGACAGCAGCTTGAGGGCGCGGATCGTGGGCAAATCGTTCCAGGGTGCATCGACGTTGTATCGCCTGCAGATGCCGACCGGCGCACAACTGGAATCGATCTTCCCGAGCCATGTCGATCATTTGGTCGGCGCTGAGGTTGGCATTCGTGTCGCGGCGGAACATCTGGTGTTGTTTCAAGCCTCCAGCAGCATCGCCGCGCAGATCCCGGTCGTGGAATCCGGAGTTCGGCGCTACAGCACCGCCAGCTGATAAGCACAGACCCAATGTGGGAGCGAGCCTGCTCGAGAAAGCGGATTGTCAGTCGAATCATCGCCGGCTGACACATCGCCTTCGCGAGCAGGCTCGCTCCCACACTGGTCGGTTTCTAACCTGGAAAAAGGGTTCCATTGGCCACCAGCGTCGCATTCCCGCCAATCTTCACCCGATCCCCTTCCAGCCGGCAGAACAGTTCTCCACCGCGAGTCGAGCACTGGTAAGCCGTCAGGCTCGATTTGCCCAGGCGCCTGGCCCAATACGGAATCAGACTGCAATGAGTCGATCCGGTTACCGGGTCTTCATTGATGCCGATGGCCGGGGCAAAGTAGCGCGACACGAAATCGTGTTTGCTGCCCCGGGCGGTGACGATGGCACCCAGCCAAGGCAGCTTCGCCAAGGCAACCATGTCCGGCTGACAATCGAGCACGGCCTGTTCGGATTCGAGTACCACAAACAACTCATTCGAACCCAGCACATCGACGGCTTCCACGCCTAACGCGCGATCGACGTCCAGGGTCACGCCCACTTCCGATGGCACGATCGCTGGAAAATCCAGCCACAGACGCCCACCCTCACGACTCACGCTCAGCGGGCCGGACTTGCAGGTGAAATCCAGGCGCTCGACGGGCTCCTTGTAGATTTCAAACAAAACATAAGCGCTGGCCAGGGTCGCGTGACCGCACAACGGCACTTCGGTGGTCGGGGTAAACCAGCGAATGTGCCAGCCCTGCCCTTCACGCACGACAAAAGCCGTTTCGGCCAGATTGTGCTCGGCGGCGATTTTTTGCATCAACTCATCGGCAAGCCAGGCATCCAGCCGATAGACCATCGCCGGGTTACCACTGAACGGTCGGTCGCTGAACGCGTCGACCTGATGAAACTCGAGCTGCATAACATTCTCCCTTTGTCAGGCCACCGCATGAATTCGCTGAAAGATTTTTGTAGGAGCGAGCTCGCTCGCGAGGGTCGTTAACGATAACGCGCGCCTTCTGATTCCCCGCAGTGTCCTTGAGTCCATCGCGAGCATGCTCGCTCCTACAATGATTAACGTTCTGCGGCTAGCCTCAGGCACGGCCGATATCAGCGAATTTTGCTTGGGTATGTTCGGCCAGTACGGCTGGGGCCAGTTCGACTTCCAGGCCACGACGACCGGCGCTCACAAAGATGCTGGAGAAAGGCTGGGCTGAATGATCAATAAAGGTGCGCAAACGCTTTTTCTGCCCCAGCGGGCTGATGCCCCCCAACAGATAACCCGTCGAGCGTTGTGCGGCGGCCGGGTCGGCCATTTCGACTTTTTTCACTCCGGCCGCCTGGGCCAGGGCTTTCAGATCCAGACTGCCCCTCACCGGCACCACCGCCACCAGCAACTCGCCTTTTTCACTGGCCGCCAGCAGGGTCTTGAACACCTGCGCCGGGTCCAACCCGAGTTTTTCCGCGGCCTCTAACCCATAGGACGCAGCCTTCGGGTCATGTTCATAACTGTGCACTCGGTGTTCGGCCCGAACCTTTTTCAGCAAATCCAATGCGGGTGTCATGACAGCTCCAGACATGGCGGCAGTAAAAATACTGCGCCGGATTCTAGGACATTGATCCACAAAAGGCTCTATCGCACCGCCGTTACAAAATGTCAGGCACGCGCCATTGAGTCGTTTTTGGCTGCTCAACAACGCAATCATTCATAGAACTAATAGTTACTTTGTGACCAATGGTTCACTTTCGACCTTTGACAGCAGTGTTTCTTGTCTATATTTTTTCGTTTATGAAACTGTACGAAAAGTCTTACCGCAGTGCCCAGCTGTAAACCGGGAACAGGATGGGGATTCTGCCTCGGTGAAAAACGCGCTTTGACCCTGTTGGAGCGCAAGCGCCAGACAAGAAAAAAAATGAGGTTTCAATGACAACTGCTTTACAACAACCGTCGCTCTCGAGCCAATGCATGGCCGAGTTCCTGGGCACTGCGCTGCTGATCTTCTTTGGTACCGGTTGCGTTGCCGCGCTCAAGGTCGCGGGTGCCAGCTTCGGCCTGTGGGAAATAAGTATTATCTGGGGTGTCGGCGTCAGCATGGCGATCTACCTGACGGCGGGGATTTCCGGCGCTCATCTCAATCCTGCCGTCAGCATCGCGCTGAGCATTTTTGCCGACTTTGAAAAGCGCAAACTGCCGTTTTACATTTTCGCCCAGGTGGCTGGCGCCTTTTGCGGTGCCTTGCTGGTGTACACGCTGTACAGCAATCTGTTCTTCGATTTCGAACAAACTCACCATATGGTTCGCGGCACCGAAGCCAGCCTTGAATTGGCGTCGGTGTTTTCCACCTTCCCCAACCCGAGCCTGTCCACATCCCAGGCCTTTCTGGTCGAAGTCATCATCACGGCCATTCTGATGGGCGTAATCATGTCATTGACCGACGATAACAATGGTTTGCCCAATGGCCCGCTGGCGCCACTGCTGATCGGCCTGCTGATTGCGGTGATTGGCAGTTCGATGGGGCCACTGACCGGTTTCGCGATGAACCCGGCCCGTGACTTCGGCCCTAAACTGATGACTTTTTTCGCCGGTTGGGGCGACATTTCCTTCACCGGCGGACGTGATATCCCGTATTTCCTGATTCCGGTTTTTGCACCGATCGTCGGTGCCTGCCTCGGTGCCGCGGCTTATCGCGGGGTCATCGCCCGCCATCTGCCGAGCGCCGTATCAGCTACGCAGGACTCAACACCGGCCGTTGACGGCAAACCGAGAATTTCTTGATACCGTTGGCGCATGATCCTGCCAAATAGATCGCGCGCCAGACCTCACCCCCTTTTTTCGTCCAAGGCAATCGACATGACCGACACTCAGAATAAGAACTACATCATTGCCCTCGATCAGGGTACGACCAGCTCCCGCGCGATCATTTTCGACCGCGATGCGAACGTGGTTTGCACCGCACAGCGCGAATTCGCGCAGCATTACCCACAAGCCGGTTGGGTCGAACATGACCCGATGGAAATCTTCGCCACCCAGAGCGCGGTGATGGTCGAGGCCCTGGCGCAAGCCGGCCTGCATCACGATCAGGTAGCAGCCATCGGTATCACCAACCAGCGTGAAACCACCGTGGTGTGGGACAAGAACACCGGCCGCCCGATCTACAACGCGATCGTCTGGCAGTGCCGACGCAGCACCGAAATCTGTCAGCAGCTCAAACGCGATGGCCACGAGCAGTACATCAGCGAAACCACCGGCCTGGTCACCGACCCGTATTTCTCCGGAACCAAGCTCAAGTGGATCCTCGACAACGTCGAAGGCAGTCGTGAACGCGCACGCAACGGCGAATTGCTGTTCGGCACGGTCGACAGCTGGCTGATCTGGAAATTTACCGGCGGCAAGGTGCACGTCACCGATTACACCAACGCCTCGCGCACCCTGCTCTTCAACATCCACACCCTGGAGTGGGACGCGAAGATGCTGGAGCTGCTGGATATCCCGCGGGAAATGCTGCCGCAGGTGAAATCCTCTTCCGAAATCTACGGTCACACCAAAAGCGGTATCGCCATCGGCGGTATTGCCGGCGACCAGCAGGCGGCACTCTTCGGCCAGATGTGCGTCGAAGCCGGTCAGGCCAAAAACACCTACGGCACCGGTTGCTTCCTGCTGATGAACACCGGCGACAAAGCCGTAAAATCCAACCACGGCATGCTCACCACCATCGCCTGTGGCCCCCGTGGCGAAGTGGCCTATGCACTCGAAGGCGCGGTGTTCAATGGTGGCTCCACCGTGCAGTGGCTGCGCGATGAACTGAAGATCATCAACGACGCCCACGACACCGAATACTTCGCCAACAAGGTCAAGGACAGCAACGGCGTGTACCTGGTCCCCGCCTTCACCGGCCTCGGTGCCCCGTACTGGGACCCCTATGCCCGTGGCGCGCTGTTCGGTCTGACCCGTGGCGTGCGCGTGGATCACATCATCCGTGCTGCACTGGAGTCGATTGCCTACCAGACCCGCGACGTGCTCGATGCCATGCAGCAGGACGCCGGCGAACGCCTCAAGGCCCTGCGCGTGGATGGCGGTGCAGTCGCGAACAACTTCCTCATGCAGTTCCAGGCCGACATTCTCGGCACCCAGGTCGAGCGCCCGCAAATGCGCGAAACCACGGCGCTGGGCGCTGCTTATCTGGCGGGCCTGGCCTGCGGTTTCTGGGGCAGCCTGGAAGAGTTGCGCGGCAAGGCCGTGATCGAGCGCCAGTTCGAACCGACACTGGACGAAACGGCGAAGGAAAAACTCTACGCCGGCTGGAAAAAAGCCGTCAGCCGCACCCGCGACTGGGAGCCACAGGAAGGGGCTGAATAAGCCACGACTCAGACTGGAATCTGCATGTAACTGGCAGGGAGAGGATTCGTGCGGCATCATGGGCGAATTTTGCACGGCAGCCCAAAGGACGCCCCATGAATCTGCCTCCCCGTCAGCAGCAAATCCTCGAACTGGTCCGCGAGCGCGGCTATGTCAGCATCGAGGAAATGGCCACGCTGTTCGTCGTTACTCCGCAAACCATCCGCCGCGATATCAATCAACTGGCGGAAGCCAATCTGCTGCGTCGCTACCACGGCGGCGCCGCTTACGATTCCAGTGTCGAAAACACCGCCTACGCCATGCGCGCCGATCAGATGCGCGATGAGAAGCAACGGATCGGCGAAGCCATTGCGGCGCAGATCCCCGATCACGCCTCGCTGTTCATCAACATCGGCACCACCACCGAATCCATCGCCCGCGCATTGCTCAATCACAGCCATCTGAAGATCATCACCAACAACCTGCACGTGGCCTCGATGCTCAGCGCCAAGGACGATTTCGACGTTCTGCTGACCGGCGGCAACGTGCGACGCGATGGTGGCGTGGTCGGTCAGGCCAGTGTCGACTTCATCAATCAGTTCAAGGTCGACTTCGCCCTGGTCGGCATCAGCGGCATCGATGAGGATGGCAGCCTGCTGGATTTCGATTATCAGGAAGTGAGGGTGTCCCAGGCGATCATCGCCAACGCCCGCAAAGTGATCCTCGCCGCCGACTCCAGCAAGTTCGGGCGTAACGCCATGATCCGACTGGGGCCGATCAGCCTGATCGATTGCCTGGTCACCGATCAACAGCCCGTGCCAGCGCTCACACAGCTATTGAATCAGCACAAGATTCGGCTGGAAGTCGTTTAACCCCCCCACCTCTTCGTCGTCTGTCACGACGCCTTCGCGAGCAGGCTCGCTCCCACAAGGGTTACGCTGAAC
>NZ_JBSVWS010000189.1:0-10296 GCF_054071155.1 Pseudomonas sp. SDO5532_S415
TTTGCGGCGTTCACAAACTCCCTGTGGGAGCGAGCCTGCTCGCGAAGCTTTTAACTAGCGCCGCGCGTGGTACAGGCTCACATGGCGAAACTCTTCGGGCTCACACAGATCCGGCAAGGTCATGGCTTCGAGCATTTCGATACGCCGATACAACGGATGCCGGAAATCCCGCACCCGCGAATCCGCCACCAGGGCTTCTCGCCCGCGACTGAGAAACTCATCGAGTAGCGGCAGATTCGCCCGGTCGTACAACACATCCGCCACCAGGATCAGATCAAAGCGATCGGCCTCGGCGAAGAAATCCGTCGAGTAAGTGAGCTGTACGTCATTGAGCTGGGCATTCGCCCGACAGGCCGCAATCGCCAGTGGATCGAGGTCGCAGGCCACCACTTCCAGCGCCCCGGCCTTCACCGCGGCAATTCCCGCCACGCCGGAGCCGGCACCAAAATCCAGCACCCGTTTGCCTTTGACCCATTCGGGGAATTGCGCGAGGTAGCGAGCCACGGCCAGGCCGCTGGCCCAGCAGAAACTCCAGTAGGGCGGCTCATGCAGAATGCGTCGGGTCTCTTCCGGACTGAAGGCGCGGTCCATGTTGTCGCCGTCGATCAGCCACAGCTTCAGTTCGGTTTCCGGCAAGTCACAGGCGACCAGGCGTGCATCGCCAAGCAGTTCACCCAATGCCTGTTGCAGGTCAAGCGGTGCATTCATGGTGCTTTGACGAATTGCAGTTGGCCCAGCACCTGGGTGGTGGGTTGCGTGATCCGTTGCGACGGCAGGTGCAGGATCAATTGCCCGGACTGACTGGCGCGGCCCCGCAGTTCAACCCGTGCACCGACCGGAAAGGCATCCGGGTTGAAGCGCAGGTGAAACGGCAGCACCTGGTTGGTGCCGATCAGGCTTGAACTGGCGAGCAATTGTTGCGGGCGGTCTTTTTCGTCGATGACCAGCAACGCCAGTTCGACTTCGGCGCCGGCTGGTACACCTTGCAAGGTGCCGCTCAATTCGCGCTGATACGCTGGCAGCGGGCCGAGCGGGACCGATTCCCTGGCTTTCTTCTGTGCCTGTTCCGGCGCGGGGCCGGGTGTCGGCGGCTGGGGCTTGGGCGCATCGCTGCTGCAGGCCACCAACAGGCTGAAAAGACTGAGTAAAACGAGCGGTCTCAGGGACATTTGTGGCTCCAGCAGGTGTAGTCCATATATAACCAGTCTGTATACCGCAAACCCTATGGCTTGTCTTGCCACGGGGATGCGCTACCATGGCCCTCCCTTTTTTTGTTGCCTGCCACCATGCACTGTCCCTTCTGCGGTGCCAACGACACCAAGGTCATCGACTCGCGTCTGGTCGCCGAGGGCGAACAGGTGCGCCGCCGGCGTGAATGCCTGGCCTGCGGCGAACGTTTCACGACGTTCGAAACCGCTGAACTGGTGTTGCCGCGCCTGATCAAAACCGACGGCAGTCGCCAGCCGTTCGACGAAGAAAAACTCCGCGCCGGCATGCAGCGTGCGCTGGAGAAGCGCCCGGTGAGTGTCGAGCGCCTCGAATCGTCGCTGGTGCACATCAAACACAAACTGCGCGCCACCGGCGAGCGCGAGGTCAAATCCCTCGTGGTCGGTGAGCTGGTGATGGCCGAGCTGCAAAAACTCGACGAAGTCGCCTATATCCGCTTCGCTTCGGTGTATCGCCGTTTCCAGGACCTCAACGAGTTCCGCGAAGAGATCGATCGCCTGGCCCGTGAACCGGTGAAAGAATGACCACGTCCGCCGAACAGGCCATCCTCGACGCCCACTACATGGCCCGCGCGCTGGAGCTGGCGCGCAAAGGTCATTACACGACGCACCCCAACCCGCGGGTCGGCTGCGTGGTCGTGCGCGACGGGCAAATCGTCGGCGAAGGCTGGCACGAGCGCGCCGGCGAACCCCACGCCGAAGTCCATGCGTTGCGCGCCGCCGGTGAACGGGCCCGGGGCGCTACGGCTTACGTGACCCTCGAGCCTTGCAGCCACCACGGTCGCACGCCGCCTTGCGCCGATGCCCTGGTGAATGCCGGGGTAGCGCGGGTCGTGGCAGCGATGCAGGACCCGAACCCGGAAGTCGCCGGTCGTGGCCTGCTACGCCTGGAGCAGGCCGGCATCGCCACTGAAAGCGGTGTGCTGGAAGGCGAGGCGCGCAAGCTCAATCCGGGTTTTCTCAAGCGCATGGAGCACGGCTTGCCGTTCGTACGGGTCAAGCTGGCCATGAGCCTGGACGGTCGCACGGCGATGGAAAGTGGCGAGAGCCAATGGATTACCGGCCCGGCGGCGCGTTCCGCGGTTCAGCGCTTGCGCGCCCAGGCCAGCGTGGTGCTGACCGGCGCCGATACGGTGCTGGCGGACAATGCCCGTTTGACGGTGCGCGCCGATGAGCTGGGGCTGGATGCCGGACAAACCGCACTGGCCATGAGCCGACCGCCGCTGCGGGTACTGGTCGACGGTCGCCTGCGCGTGCCGCTGGATGCGCCGTTCTTCAAGGCCGGCCCGGCGTTGGTCGCCACCTGCGTGGCGGTGGAAGAGCAATACGCCAACGGCCCGGAATGCCTGATCGTGCCCGGCTACGATGGTCAGGTCGATCTGCGCCAGTTGCTGGTCGAGCTTGCCCAACGTGGCGTCAACGAGGTGTTGGTCGAGGCCGGTCCACGGCTGGCCGGTGCTTTCGCTCAACTCGGTTTGGTGGATGAGTTCCAGATTTTCATTGCCGGCAAGTTTTTGGGCTCTTCGGCACGGCCGCTGCTGGATTGGCCGCTCGCGCAAATGAAGGATGCACCCGAGCTTAAAATCACCGAAATTCGCGCGGTGGGCGATGACTGGCGAGTCACCGCCATTCCTTCGCCAGCGGCGAGCGTATAATTCCCGGCCATCGCTATAGCGCTGGCTCTGTTCTCGAGGAGAACCCCATGTTCACCGGCATCATCGAATCCATCGGCAGTATTCGTGCATTGACCCCAAAAGGCGGAGATGTGCGGGTCCATGTAGAAACCGGCAAGCTCGACTTGAGCGACGTCAAACTGGGCGACAGCATCGCGGTCAACGGCGTGTGCCTGACGGCAGTTGAATTGCCGGGCAACGGCTTCGCGGCGGACGTCAGTCGCGAAACCCTCGACTGCACCGCCATGAACGACCTGAAAAGCGGCAGCCCGGTCAACCTGGAAAAAGCCCTGACCCCGACTACACGCCTGGGTGGGCATCTGGTCAGCGGCCACGTCGATGGCGTGGGTGAAGTGGTTGCCCGTACCGAAAACGCGCGCGCCGTGGAATTCCGCATCCGCGCGCCCAAAGAACTGGCCAAGTACATCGCCCATAAAGGTTCGATCACCGTCGACGGCACCAGCCTGACCGTGAACGCGGTCGATGGCGCCGAGTTCCTGCTGACCATCATTCCGCACACCCTGAGCGAAACCATCATGGCGTCCTACCAGCCAGGTCGCCGGGTCAATCTGGAAGTCGACTTGCTGGCCCGCTACCTGGAGCGCCTGTTGCTGGGCGACAAGGCCGCAGAGCCAACTGCCGGCAGCACCATTACTGAAAGCTTTCTGGCCGCCAACGGCTATCTCAAATCCTGAAGCTCAAATTTCGAAAAAAAGGGGGTGCCTTGTGGCGCTCAATAGCATCGAAGAACTGGTTGAAGACATCCGCCAAGGCAAGATGGTCATCCTCATGGATGACGAAGACCGCGAGAACGAAGGCGACCTGATCATGGCCGCCGAGTGCTGCCAGGCCGAACACATCAATTTCATGGCCAAGCACGCCCGCGGCCTGATCTGCATGCCGATGAGCCGCGAACGCTGCGAATTGCTCAAGCTGCCGCTGATGGCGCCACGCAACGGTTCCGGTTTCGGCACCAAGTTCACCGTGTCCATCGAAGCGGCCACCGGTGTGACCACCGGCATTTCCGCCGCCGACCGTGCGCGCACCGTGCAAGCGGCCGCTGCCCGTGATGCCAAGGCTGAAGACATCGTCAGTCCGGGCCACATCTTCCCGCTGATGGCCCAGGCCGGCGGCACCCTGGCCCGTGCCGGCCACACCGAAGCGGCCTGCGACCTGGCGCGCATGGCCGGTTTCGAGCCGAGCGGCGTGATCTGCGAAGTGATGAACGACGACGGCACCATGTCCCGTCGCGCCGAACTGGAAGCTTTCGCCGCCGAACACAACATCAAGATCGGCACCATCGCCGACCTGATTCACTACCGGATGATCCACGAACGTACCGTTCAGCGGATTGCCGAGCAGCCGCTGGACAGCGAACTGGGCCAATTCAACCTGGTGACCTATCGTGATTCCGTGGAAGGCGACGTGCACATGGCCCTGACCCTGGGCAATGTCTGCGCCGAAGAACCGACCCTGGTGCGCGTGCACAACATGGACCCGTTGCGCGACCTGCTGATGGTCAAGCAGCCGGGCCGCTGGAGCCTGCGCGCCGCCATGGCCGCGGTGGCCGAGGCCGGCAGCGGTGTGGTGTTGTTGCTCGGTCACCCGCTTGATGGCGATGTGCTGCTGGCGCATATCCGCGAAACCGCCGATCACGCCGTGGCGAAAAAACCGACCACCTACAGCATTGTCGGTGCCGGTTCGCAGATCCTGCGTGACCTTGGCGTGCGCAAAATGCGCCTGATGTCGGCGCCGATGAAATTTAATGCGATATCCGGTTTCGATCTGGAAGTTGTAGAATACGTGCCCTCCGAATAATGACCGGGGATTTCGTATTGCTGGCGTAGATCCATTGTGGCGAGGGGATTTATCCCCGTTGGACTGCGAAGCAGTCCCAAAATAGGGGCCGCTGTGCGGCCCAACGGGGATGAATCCCCTCGCCACTGGGGTGTAATCAACCGGCAATGCGGTTTTTCCGGACATGTATTCGTGGCTAATATCACTGAGGGGCGCGTAGAAGACGCGTCCCGGCTCTTTAAGAGATCTATCGAATGACCCTGAAGACCATCGAAGGTACCTTCATCGCCCCTAAAGGCCGCTACGCTCTGGTAGTGGGCCGTTTCAACAGCTTCGTCGTTGAAAGCCTGGTCAGCGGTGCAGTTGATGCCCTGGTTCGCCATGGCGTGAGCGAAAGCGACATCACCATCATCCGTGCGCCTGGCGCCTTCGAAATCCCGCTGGTTGCGCAGAAAGTCGCTCAGAAGGGCGAGTTCGCGGCAATCATCGCCCTGGGCGCGGTCATTCGTGGCGGTACTCCGCATTTCGAATACGTGGCGGGCGAATGCACCAAGGGCCTGGCCCAGGTGTCCATGGAGTTCGGCGTTCCGGTCGCTTTCGGCGTCCTGACCGTTGATTCCATCGAGCAAGCCATCGAACGTTCCGGCACCAAGGCCGGTAACAAAGGTGCCGAAGCTGCCTTGTCCGCTCTGGAAATGGTCAGCCTGCTGGCGCAGTTGGAGGCCAAGTGATTAGCGACGAAAGCGATCGTTTCAACCCGCGCGATCCAAAGCCTGCGGATGCCGGCAAGCCATCGAAAAGCGCCAAGCGTCGCGAAGCCCGTCAGCTCGCGACCCAGGCACTGTACCAATGGCACATGGCCAAGCAGTCGCTGAACGAGATCGAAGCGCAGTTCCGGGTCGATAACGATTTCACCGATGTCGATGGCGCGTACTTCCGCGAAATCCTGCACGGGGTTCCGCAGTTCAAGACCGAGATCGACACCGCCCTCAAGCCTTGCCTGGACTTGACCATCGAAGAGCTCGACCCGGTTGAACTGGCGGTTTTGCGCCTGTCCACCTGGGAACTGCTCAAGCGTGTCGACGTGCCTTACCGCGTTGTGATCAACGAAGGTATCGAACTGGCCAAGGTCTTCGGTTCCACCGATGGCCACAAGTTCGTCAACGGCGTGCTCGACAAGCTGGCTCCGCGTCTGCGTGAAGCTGAAGTGAAGGCGTTCAAGCGCTGATCGGCGCTTGTAACGTCGGCACAAAGCCATGGGCGAGTTTGAGCTGATCCGCAATTTCTTCGCCGCCGCGCCTTGTGCGCAGGGCGGCGAAGGCGTTGCCCTCGGCATTGGCGATGACTGCGCCTTGCTGGCTGTTCCCCCCGGGGAGCAGTTGGCGATTTCCACCGACACTCTCGTGGCCGGTGTGCATTTCGCAGATCCCTGCGATCCGTTTCTGCTCGGTCAGCGCTCGCTGGCTGTTGCGGTCAGCGACCTGGCCGCCATGGGCGCCACCCCCGTTGCCTTTACCCTTGCCTTGACCTTGCCGGCGGTGACCACCGATTGGCTGCAAGCCTATGCCCGTGGTTTGAACCTCATGGCGCAAAGCTGCGGCGTGGCGCTGGTGGGCGGCGACACCACCCGTGGGCCGCTGAGCCTGACCATGACCGTGTTCGGTCGGGTGCCGGGCGGGTTGGCCTTGACCCGCAGCGGCGCGCAAGCGGGCGACCTGCTGTGCGTGGGGGGCGAATTGGGCAATGCCGCCGGGGCATTGCCGCTGGTGCTGGGCCAGCGCAGCGCCGAGGCGGTCATCGCCGACCCGCTGCTGGCGCATTACTGGTCGCCGCAACCGCAGCTTGGATTGGGCATGGCACTGCGTGGCAAGGCGACTTCCGCGCTGGATATCTCCGATGGCCTGCTCGCCGATTGCGGGCACATCGCCCTGGCGTCGAACGTCGGTCTGCAGCTCGAACGCGAACGGTTGCCGCTGTCGGCGGCGCTGCTCGCTTTCCTTGGTCGATCAGGCGCGGAACGTGCCGCCCTCAGTGGCGGTGACGATTACGTACTGGCCTTCACTCTACCGTCCGTCGAATTGCCTGCCTTGCTGGCCGACGGCTGGCCGATCCATGTGATCGGGCGCGTGGTGAATGGTCAGGGCGTGATGCTGCTGGACGCCGATGGGCAAGACATCACCCCGCAAACCCGGGGTTATCAACATTTTCGGGAGACACCGTGACAGATCATCCCAAACAGGTCCCGGCGGAATTCGTACCGCCATCGGTCTGGCGCAATCCCTGGCATTTCCTGGCGTTCGGCTTCGGCTCGGGCACCCTGCCAAAGGCACCGGGCACCTGGGGGTCGTTGGTTGCGCTACCCTTTATCCCGTTATGGCAAATGTTGCCCGATTGGGGCTACTGGCTGATGTTGGGCATCACCATGCTGTTCGGCTTCTGGCTGTGCGGCAAGGTCGCCGATGATTTGCGGGTGCACGATCACGAAGGCATCGTCTGGGACGAGATGGTCGGAATGTGGATCACCCTGTGGCTGGTGCCGGAAGGCTGGCAGTGGCTGCTGGCGGGTTTTCTGATGTTCCGCTTCTTCGATATCCTCAAGCCGTGGCCGATTCACTGGATCGACCGGCATGTTCACGGCGGTGTCGGGATCATGCTCGATGATGTCCTGGCCGGGGTATTCGCATGGTTGGCGATGCAGGGGCTGGTATGGATTTTCGCCTGACCTGAGAGGTTATGAGGCGATTGGGAGAACTAAGGATGGCTCGACGCGGGTTGATGGTGCTGGTGTTCGCCTTGTTTTGCTCACTCGCCCACGCGGGGGAGGCCGCAACGACGCCGTCCGTGATTCACCTGGCCAGCGAAGAGTGGGAAGACTACACCGCCGCCGATGGCCACGGGCTTGGCTGGGACGTGCTGCGGCAGGTCTTTGAACCAGCGGGGGTCAAACTGGACATCCGCACCGAACCTTACCTGCGCTCCATGGGCCTGGCCCAACGCGGCGAAGTGGACGCCTGTGTCGGTTCCTACCGCGACGAGTCGGACGAACTGCTCTATCCGCAGTGGAATTTCGACACCGATCACATCTATGCCCTGGGGCTGGCCAGCAGCCCTGTGCCGACCCCGGAAACCCTGGGCAATTATCGACTGGCCTGGGTCCGCGGTTACGATTATCAGGACTACCTGCCCAACGTACGCCGCTACGATGAAGTGATCCGGCGCACAGGCATCGTCTCGATGCTGACCCACAACCGTGCTGATTTCTACATAGATGCGCTGACTGAGGTCGATTACGTCCTCAATCGGGCCAAGGATCCGTCCCAGTTCCGCCGCACCCATATCGCGGAGTTGCCGTTGTATCTGTGCTTTGCCAAGACGCCACAGGCTCGTACATTAATGGCCCTGTTCGACCAGCGTATGGAAGCGTTGGTAAAAAGCGGCGAACTGAAACCGATCTTCGAGCGCTGGAAGCAGCCTTATCCGTTTGATTAAACCTGTGGGAGCGAGCCTGCTCGCGAAAGCGATCTGTCAGTCACATTTTTCTCGCCTGACAGCCCGCTTGCGCGAGCAGGCTCGCTCCCACAAGGGAACGTGGCAGTCCGGATATCAAACTTTTTGATTGTTATGGCCGATAATTCAGCCTAAGCGTCTGTCGGAACCTGCTGTTACAATGCCGGCCTGCGAATCTTCAGACTTTTAGATCAGGAGCACACCGGTGCCTGTCGTTTTTGTCGCCGCTTCCAAGCTGCCAACGCCTTTTGCGCAATTCACCATGCACGGTTTTCTCGATGAAGCTACCGGGCGCGAGCACGTTGTGCTGAGCCTGGGTGAGATCGCCGACGGTGCTCCGGTACTCGGCCGGTTGCATTCCGAATGCCTGACTGGCGATGCCTTGTTCAGCCAGCGTTGCGACTGCGGCTCGCAACTTGAAGCAGCGCTGCAGGCCATCGCCCGTGAAGGCCGTGGCGTGCTGCTGTACCTGCGGCAGGAAGGCCGCGGCATTGGCTTGCTGAATAAAATCCGCGCCTACGAATTGCAGGATGGCGGTGCCGATACCGTTGAAGCCAACGAGCGCCTGGGCTTCGCGGCCGACCAGCGTGATTACGCCATGTGCCTGCCGATGCTGGAGCACCTGGGGGTGAAATCCCTGCGTCTGATGACCAACAACCCACGCAAGGTCAAAGCCCTGACCGACATGGGCATCGTGGTCGCCGAGCGCGTGCCGCTGCACACCGGCCATAACCCGCACAACAAACTCTACCTGGCGACCAAGGCCAGCAAACTCGACCACATGATGGGTAACGAGCATCAGGGCGAGGTAGACCGGGCGTGACCCGCGGTCAGGTGCGGCGGCGATTGTCCGTCAACTGGTGGCAATACTTTGCGCTGGCCTTGTTGCCGCTGTTGGTGATCAACGGCGTGTTCGGCCAGGGTGAGGCTATCTTGCCGGTGCTGACGATGCCGTTGTTCATCGCCGGTGTCGCTTCGATGTTTGTCAGCCTGAAGTTCTTTGGCAGCTACAAACACGCGTTGATCGCCACCCAGAAAGCCCTCGATACCCCGGATGAACCTGCTGCGTGGATCAGCCTGGCCGCCACGCGGCGCACGGCGTTCCTCGCCGCCAGCCTGCCGGCGTGGATCGCGGCATTGGCGGTATTTGTCGGTCTTGAAGCGGTGCCGCTGATGTTGTTGGCGCTGTCGACCACGGTGCTGTTCTACCTCTACCGTATTCCGCGTCAGCTGGGTTGATGCGTCCTGTCTGGCTGGCATTTCTGTTGCTGGCCGTCAGCGGTTCGTCGATGGCGGCCGAACGGGTGGTCAGTCTGGCGCCGTCGCTCTCGGAAATCGTTGTCGAACTGGGTTCCGCCGACCTGCTGGTGGGTGTGCTGGATGCCGGTGAGCGTCCCGCTGAACTCAAGAACCTGCCTTCCGTTGGCCGCTACGGCCAGTTGGACATGGAGCGGCTGCTCAGCCTGAAGCCCGATTTGCTGCTGCTCTGGCCCGGCAGCGTCGGCCCGGCGCAGCGCGAACAACTCAAGCGCTTGAACATCCCGACCTACGTCGCCGAACCGCACAGCCTTGAGCAGCTCACTGCACAGATCGAGGCAATAGCCACTCAGCTCGGGCGACCTGAGCGTGGAACTGCATGGGCCGCCGATCTGCGTCAGCGGCTCAAGGAACTGCGTCAGCGCTATCGGCGGGATCAACCATTGCGGGTGTTCTACCAGGTCTGGGATCGGCCGCTGTACACCGTGGGCGGCGGGCAGATCATCAGCGATGCGCTTGATGTCTGCGGTGTCCGGAACGTATTTGCCGACCTGACGCTGCCGGCACCGCAAGTCAGCGTCGAGGCGGTGTTGCAGCGCAATCCCGAGGTGATTCTGGCCGCTGATCAGGCTCAGCTGGATGCGTGGAAGGCGTGGCCACAGGTAGCGGCAGTGGTGAACGGGCAATTGTTGCGGGTGACCGATAAAGGCCTGGAGCGGCCCAGCGGGCAAATGGTCGAAGCGACGGCCAAACTTTGCCAATTGATCGCGCCCGAGCGCTGAGATCGAGGTGCTGCCTTCGCGAGCAGGCTCGCTCCCACATTGGAGCTGTGCCCC
>NZ_JBSVWS010000190.1:0-10290 GCF_054071155.1 Pseudomonas sp. SDO5532_S415
GGGATCTGCGCCTTTCACAAATCCCTTGTGGGAGCGAGCCTGCTCGCGAAGAGGCCAGCACAGGCAACATTCAATCAGGATCAGCACCCATGAACACCACCGAAAGCCTCAAGGACTACCAGCGCGTGCGCCTGCTGGCGATCCGTTCGTTGTTCGAGATCATCGAGCAGTCGAGTGAAGGCACGGTGATCGTCGACCGCGATGCCAACATCGTCTGGATGAACGAGCGCTACGCCCGGCGTTTTGGCCTGCAATCGGCCAAGGGTGCCATCGGCAAGGCCTGTGAAAGCGTAATCCCCGGCAGTCTGCTGCGCGAAGTGGTGCGCACCGGTCGACCGATTCTGCTCGACATGCAGGACACCCCCAAGGAGCCACTTGTGGTGATGCGCCTGCCGATTCACGACGACGCAGGCTTAGTGATCGGCGCCATCGGCTTTGCCCTGTTCGACGAACTGCGCAGCCTGTCACCGATGCTCAAGCGCTACATGAACATGCAGGAAGAGCTGGCGTCGACCCGCTCGCTGCTTCGAGCACGGCAGACCAAATACAACTTCGCCCACTTCATCGGCACCAGTGCCGCCAGCCTCGAAGTCAAACGCCGTGCCCGCCGCAGTGCCAGCACCGAATCACCGGTGTTGCTGCTCGGTGAAACCGGCACCGGCAAGGAATTGCTGGCGCAGGCGATCCACAATGCCTCGCCGCGCGCGCACAAGGCGTTTGTCAGCATCAACAGCGCGGCCATCCCCGAATCGCTACTGGAAGCCGAATTCTTCGGCACCGCCCCTGGCGCCTTTACCGGTGCCGACCGCAAGGGCCGCGCCGGCAAGTTGCAAATCGCCCAGGGCGGCACATTGTTCCTCGATGAAATCGGTGACATGCCGTTACCGCTGCAAAGCAAACTGCTGCGGGTACTACAGGAGAAGGAATTCGAACCGGTCGGTTCCAACGACGTGATCCAAAGCGATGTGCGGGTGATCGCCGCGACCTCTACTGACCTGGAAGCCGCGATCAAACGCGGCGAGTTTCGCGCCGATCTGTATTACCGCCTCAATGTCCTGCCGATCCAGGTCCCGCCGCTGCGCGACCGCCTTGACGACCTGCCCGCCCTCAGCGAAGCGATCCTTGAAGAGTTGCGCAGCCAGCACGAACTGAACAGCGAAGCGCTGGAGCTCTTGGGGCAGCACGCCTGGCCGGGAAACATTCGCGAGCTGCGTAACGTCCTGGAACGGGCAGCCTTGCTCAGTGATGACCTGCGGCTTACGGCAGCGGATATCCGCGCGGCGATCGGCACGTTCACCCCGGTTCAACGGGTGGTGCCGTTGACCATCGAACCATTGGAGCATGAGACGTTCAGCGCGGCACGGGAGCGGTTTGACCGGCAGCTGATCGAAACCACCCTGGCGCACTGCGGGGGCAAGGTGATTGAGGCGGCGGCGCGTCTGGGGCTTGGGCGGTCGACGTTGTACAAGAAGATGGTGGCGTTGGGGATTGCGGAGTCTCTATAAAGAGACATTGATCTCCATTGGTAGATATGGCCTCTTCGCGGGCAAGCCCGCTCCCACAGTGACCGCGTTATCGATGAACCTGTGGGAGCTGGCGTGCCCGCGAAAGGCCAGTCTTGACAGCAAAAGTCTCAAAACAGAGACAAACCCATTGAATTCGACGCTAAACAGACAAATATATCCTTATATTTCAATAACTTACTCATCTGGCACGAAACTCGCTACAGCCGTCTCCTACAACGTTTCACCCCTACAAAAATAACAATCCCAGGAGACACACCATGAGTGTGATCATTGCCTTGGCAGCCCTCGCGCTGCTGATGCTGGCTGCTTACCGTGGCTATAGCGTTATCCTTTTTGCCCCGATTGCCGCCCTCGGCGCCGTCCTGCTGACCGACCCTTCCGCCGTTGCACCTGCCTTCACCGGTGTGTTCATGGAGAAAATGGTCGGCTTCATCAAACTGTACTTTCCGGTGTTCCTGCTCGGTGCGGTATTCGGCAAGCTGATCGAGCTGTCGGGTTTCTCGCGCTCAATCGTCGCCGCGGCCATTCGCTTGCTCGGCACCCGTCAGGCAATGCTGGTCATCGTATTGGTATGCGCCTTGCTCACCTACGGTGGCGTGTCGCTGTTCGTGGTGGTGTTCGCGGTTTATCCATTCGCCGCTGAAATGTTCCGCCAGAGCAATATTCCCAAGCGCCTGATCCCGGCGACCATCGCCCTCGGCGCGTTCTCGTTCACCATGGATGCCCTGCCCGGCACCCCGCAGATCCAGAACATCATCCCCAGCACCTTCTTCAACACCACGGCCTGGGCAGCACCGTGGCTGGGTGTGATCGGCACGATCTTCGTGTTCTGCGCCGGCATGCTGTTTCTCCAGCGTCAGCGCAACAAGGCCCAGCGCACCGGTGAAGGCTATGGCAACGACCTGCGCAACGAGCCGGAAACCGCCGCCGACATCAAGTTACCCAACCCGTGGATCGCCCTCTCGCCGCTACTGGCCGTGGGCATCATGAACCTGTTGTTCACCCAGTGGATTCCACAGTGGTACGGCAAGACCCACAGCCTGGCGCTGCCGGGCATGGCCGCCCCGGTCACCACCGAGATCGCCAAACTCACCGCGATCTGGGCAGTACAGGCTGCACTGCTGGTGGGCATCATCATGGTGCTGCTGTTCGGCTACAAGGCGATCAGCCGCAAACTGGCCGAAGGCAGCAAAAGTGCAGTCAGCGGTGCCTTGCTGGCAGCAATGAACACGGCCTCGGAATACGGTTTCGGCGCGGTGATCGCGTCCCTGCCGGGCTTTCTGGTGCTGGCCGACTGGCTCAAGAACATTCCAGATCCGCTGGTCAATGAAGCAATTACCGTCACCTTGCTGGCCGGTATCACCGGTTCCGCATCGGGCGGCATGAGCATCGCCCTGGCGGCGATGTCCGAGCAGTTCATCAGCGCCGCCCACGCCGCCAATATTCCGCTGGAAGTGCTGCATCGGGTGGCCTCGATGGCCAGCGGCGGCATGGACACCCTGCCGCACAACGGCGCGGTGATCACCTTGCTGGCGGTCACCGGCCTGACCCACCGCGAAGCTTACAAAGACATTTTCTGTATTACGCTGATCAAGACACTGGCGGTTTTCGTGGTGATCGGTACTTTCTACGCCACTGGCATTGTGTGAGGTATTCATGACGACTCTTTCGGGCAAGACCGCACTGGTCACCGGCTCCACCAGCGGCATCGGCCTGGGCATCGCCCTGAGCCTGGCCAAGGCCGGCGCCAACCTGATCCTCAACGGTTTCGGCGATGCGTCCAACGTCATTGCTGAAGTCGAGCAATTCGGTGGCAAGGTCGGCCATCACCCGGCCGACGTCAGCGACCCGGCGCAGATCGCCGACATGATCGCCTACGCCGAGCGTGAATTCGGCGGTGTCGACATTCTGGTCAACAACGCCGGCATCCAACATGTGGCGCCGGTAGACGAGTTCCCGGTGGAGCGCTGGGATTCGATCATCGCCATCAATCTGTCATCCGTGTTTCACAGTACCCGCCTGAGCTTGCCGGGCATGCGCGCCAAGGGCTGGGGCCGGGTGATCAACATCGCCTCGGTGCATGGTCTGGTCGGCTCGACAGGCAAGGCCGCTTATGTGGCGGCCAAGCACGGCGTGATCGGGTTGACCAAGGTGGTCGCCCTTGAAACCGCTACCAGCAACGTGACCTGCAACGCGATCTGCCCGGGTTGGGTGCTGACGCCGCTGGTACAGAAGCAGATCGATGATCGCGCCGCGACCGGCATTGATCCGCAACAGGCCCAGCATGATCTGCTGGCGGAGAAACAACCGTCGCTGGAATTCGTGACCCCGCCGCAGCTGGGCGAGCTGGTGCTGTTCCTGTGCAGCGAAGCCGGCAGCCAGGTACGGGGCGCGGCGTGGAATGTTGATGGTGGGTGGTTGGCGCAGTGATCTGACGTTAGACCGCGTTATCGTTCTTCGCGAGCAGGCTCGCTCCCACATTGAAATGCGGTCCCCTGTGGGAGCGAGCCTGCTCGCGAATGGATCTGCAGATAGAAGAAGAGGCAAATCATGTCCGACATCCTCTGGCAACCCAGCCCCGAACGCATCGCCAAGACCCGCATGGAGGCCTTCCGGCGCTTCATCATTGCGCGGCACCACCTGCACATCGACGACTACCCTGCCCTGCACCAATGGTCCATCGATCAGCGCGAGGACTTCTGGCAGGCCATCGTCGACTTCTTCGATATCCGCTTCCATCAGCAACCCGACGCGGTGTTGGTGGAAGGCGAGCAAATGCCCAGTGCTCAATGGTTTCCCGGTGCAACCTTGAACTTCGCCGAGCACTTGCTGCGACGCCGCGACGATGCCATTGCGGTGGTCGCCGTGGCGGAAAACGGCCAGCGTGAACACTTGACCTGGGCTGAACTGGCAGAGCATGTCGCCGGCTTCCAGAACGGGTTGATCGCCGCGGGTGTCGGTATCGGCGATCGGGTCGCCGCGTGCATGCCCAACACCTGGCAAACCCTGGTGGCCATGCTTGCCACCACCAGCCTCGGCGCGATCTGGTCCTGCTCTTCGCCGGACTTCGGCACGCAAGGCGTGATCGACCGATTCGGCCAGATCGAACCGAAAGTGCTGCTCACCTGCGCCGGCTACCGTTACGCCGGCAAAGACATCGATCAGACGGTCAAGGTCAACGAAATCCTCGAACGCCTGCCGTCGTTGCGGCAGTTGGTCATCGTGCCTTACGCGCGGCCCGATGCGCATATCGAAGACTTCCGCACCCAGGCCAACGTCACGTTATGGGACGATTTCTACTTCCCCGGCGGTGATCCGGACTTCGTCGCCGTGCCCTTCGCCCATCCGCTGTACATCCTCTACTCCAGCGGTACCACCGGCGTACCCAAATGCATCATCCACAGCACCGGCGGCGTACTGCTGCAGCACGTCAAGGAACACGGCCTGCATTGCGATCTTGGCCCCGGCGAACGGTTGTTCTACTACACCACCTGCGGCTGGATGATGTGGAACTGGCTGGTTTCGGCCCTGGCGGTGGGCAGTGCCGTGGTGCTGTATGACGGCTCACCGTTTCATCCGGATTCCGAACGCTTGATCGACCTGATCGACGACGAGCGCATCAGCGTCTTCGGTACAAGTCCCAAGTACCTGGCGACGCTTGAAAGCAACGGCGTCAAACCCATGCAAAGCCATGACCTGAGTAGCCTGAAAACCCTGCTCTGTACCGGCTCGGCGCTGTCGCCCCAGAGCTACGACTACGTCTACCGCGACCTCAAGGCGAATGTGTGTCTGGCCTCGATGTCCGGCGGCACCGATATCGTTTCGTGTTTTGTGAACGGCAATCCGTGGCAACCGGTGCGCCGCGGCGAAATACAGGGCAAGAGCCTGGGCATGGCCGTCGAAGTCTGGAACGATGAGGGTCGGCCGGTAATGGGTGAAAAAGGTGAGTTGGTGTGCACCCGGCACTTCCCGGCGATACCCATCGGCCTGTGGCACGACCCCGACGGCGAGAAACTGCGGGCCTCGTATTTCAGCCAATTTCCCGGGGTCTGGTCTCAGGGAGACTATGCGGAACAACTGCCCCACGGCGCGATGATGATCCACGGGCGCTCCGACGCCGTACTTAACCCCGGCGGCGTGCGCATCGGCACGGCGGAAATCTACCGCCAGGTGGAAAAAGTCCCGCAGGTGCTCGACAGCGTGGCCATCGGTCAGCAATGGCAGGATGACGTGCGGGTGGTGCTGTTCGTACGCCTGCGCGACGGAGTGGAACTGGATGAAGCGTTGCAGCAACAGATCCGCCAGGTCATCCGCGCCAACACCACGCCACGCCATGTGCCGGCGAAGATCGTCGCGGTCACCGACATCCCACGGACCATCAGCGGCAAAATCGTCGAGCTGGCGGTACGCAATGTGGTGCATGGGCAGAAGGTGAAAAACACCGATGCACTGGCCAATCCCGAGGCGTTGGAGCAATTTCGGGATCGTACCGAACTCCAGCGTTGAAATTGAGATCCACTGTGGGAGCGAGCCTGCTCGCGAATGCGATGCGCCAGTCGGAATGAATGTGACTGACACGACGTCTTCGCGAGCAGGCTCGCTCCCACAGGGGGGGTGATGTGGCCAGGCGTTTTAACAACGCATCGATTTCCATGGCAAAAAGCATCCGCGAAGCATTCAATTGACAGAAATGACCCGTACGGGTCAGTGCTCAGCAAGCATAGTAGACACCGCCATACCGACTTGAACGCAGGACACCTAGATGAATGCATCACCAACCGGCAGCGATGCCCAGGCCTTGATTGCCCGACTGGACTGGGCAAGCACGCCGCTGGGCGAGGCCAGTACCTGGCCGCAAAGCCTGCGCACCGCCGTGGACATCGTGATCCATTCGCCGATGCCGATGCTGTTGCTCTGGGGGCCGCAGTTGACGCAGATCTACAACGACGGCTTCGCCCTGCTCGCCGGCAGCAAGCATCCGCACGCTTTCGGACAGCCGACGCACCAGATCTGGCCAGAACTCCAGGACTTTACCGACCCGATTTACAGTGCCGTCCTACAAGGTCAGGTGCGGACCTACAGCGAACAACGCTTCACCCTGCAGCGCGATGGCAAGGATTCCGATTTCTGGCTCGACCTGACCTACAGTCCGATCCGCGACGAGAACACCCAGGTCGCCGGAATTCTGGTCACCGCCATCGAAACCAACGAACGCCGGCGCATCGCCCTGGAACTGGAACAACGCTCCGCCGCCAGCCTCAAGGCACAGCAGGAAACCGAAGAACGCTTGCAACTGGCCCTCGCCGCGACCGACGCAGTGGGAACCTGGGACTGGGATATCAGTGAAGACCGTTTCATCGCCGATGCCCATTTCGCCCAACTGCACGGCATCGATCCCGCCATGGCCGGGCAATTGCCGATCAGCGCCTATCTGCACGGCGTCCACCCAGAAGACCGTGCCCTGATTGCCCGCAGCATCAAGCACTGCATTACCCATGGCACTGAGTACGCCGAGGAATATCGCCTGTTGCAACCCGACGGCCAGTTGCGCTGGGTGTTCGCCCGCGGGCGGTGCTACAAGGACCACCATGGTCGGCCGATCCGCTTTCTCGGCGCGGCACTGGACCTGACCGAGCGCAAAAACACCGAGCAGGCCTTGCGCCAGAGTCAGACCGAGCTGCAGCTGATCATCAACGCCATGCCGATCCTGATCAGCTACGTTGACCGCGAGGAACGCTTTCGCCTGAACAATTCCGCCTATCTGGACTGGTACGGCCTGACGCCCCAGGAGCTCTACGGCAGGACCATTCGCGAGGTATTGGGCGATGAGGCCTACGCCTTGCGCGCCGAGCATATTGCCCAGGCGCTGACCGGCAAGCCCTGCTGTTTCAGCATCGACGCACCGCACCGTGACGGCAGCATCCGCCATGCCCTGATGAATTATTTGCCGCGCCACGGCGCGGACGGCGCGGTGAACGGTTTTTACATTTTCGTGATCGACGAAACCGAACGCAAAAACACCGAAGAAGCGCTGCGCAACCTCAACGAAACCCTCGAAGAACGGGTCGCAGCCCGTACCCAGCAACTGGCCGAAACCAACCAGCGCCTGCAAAACGAGATGTTCGAACGCGAGCGCGCTGAAGACGCCTTGCGCCATGCACAGAAAATGGAAGCCGTCGGCCAGCTCACCGGTGGCATCGCCCATGACTTCAACAACATGCTCACCGGCATCATCGGCAGCCTCGATCTGATGCAACGCTACATCGCCGATGGGCGGACCCAGGACATTGCCCGCTTCGCCGAAACCGCCGTGTCCTCGGCGAAACGGGCCGCCGCCCTGACCCATCGTTTGCTGGCGTTCTCCAGGCGCCAATCGCTGGACCGCAAGCCGCTGAACGCCAACGACCTGATCCATTCCCTGGAAGATCTGTTCCGCCGCACCAAGGGCGACCACATCCAGCTCAAGTTGCAACTGGCCGAAGACGCCTGGCCGGTCAGCACCGATGTCAGCCAACTGGAAAACGCCCTGCTCAACCTGGTCATCAACGCCAGGGACGCCATGCCCGATGGCGGTGAACTGCGCATCGAAACCGCCAATGTTTACCTCGACAGCAGCGACATCAACATTCTGGAACCGGTCAAGGCCGGCGATTACCTGATGATCGCGGTCAGCGACAACGGCACCGGCATGACGCCCAAGGTATTGGCCAAGGCGTTCGATCCGTTCTTCACCACCAAACCCATCGGCCAGGGCACCGGGCTTGGGCTATCGATGATCTACGGATTCGCCCAGCAATCGGGCGGCCATGTGAGTCTGTTCAGCATGCCCGGACAGGGCACCAACGTGCGCCTGTACCTGCCGCGCTTGCATGCGGTGCAAGCGCAAGACGCTCCGTCGCCGGACATCGGCGAAGCCCCACCGGCGATTGCCGGGGAAACCGTGGTCCTGGTGGAGGATGATCCGGCGGTGCGCATGCTGGTGCTCGACCTGCTCAAGGAGCTTGGCTATAAGGCCCACGAAGCCGAAGACGCGAAAACCGCCTTGCCCTTGCTCGAATCCGATTTGCGGGTCGATCTGCTGGTCACCGATGTCGGCCTGCCGGGGATGAATGGCCGGCAGTTGGCAGAGATTGCGCGCCAGCATCGCCCGGACCTGAAAGTGCTGTTCATGACCGGTTACGCGCAAATGGCGGCCGAACGCCAGGGTTTCCTCGAGGAAGGCATGGACATGGTGGCCAAACCGTTCTCCATTGATCTGTTGGCCAACAAGATTCGCACGATGATCGGCCAACCCGAGTGAGTTAAGGCATAATCGCGCGCCCCGTTGTCGTCACCGTTGCAAGGTAATTGCCCTATGAAAGCTCAAGCCCGCCATATTCTGGTGAAAACCTCGGAAGAAGCCGAGCAGCTCAAACAACGCATCGCCAAGGGTGAAGCGTTTGACGTGCTGGCCAAGAAGTACTCCACCTGCCCGTCCGGCAAACGCGGCGGCGATCTGGGTGAAGTACGTCCGGGACAGATGGTCGGGGTGATTGACGCGGTGATTTTCAAG
Source organism: Pseudomonas sp. SDO5532_S415 (assembly GCF_054071155.1). Taxonomy (NCBI): domain Bacteria; kingdom Pseudomonadati; phylum Pseudomonadota; class Gammaproteobacteria; order Pseudomonadales; family Pseudomonadaceae; genus Pseudomonas; species Pseudomonas sp. SDO5532_S415. The sequence continues at coordinate 9,079 of NZ_JBSVWS010000190.1, forward strand.
AAGCCGCTGCGGGTGGTGCATGGCCCGATCAAGAGCAAGTTCGGGTATCACCTGGTGCAGGTGTTTTTCCGGGATTGACGGGTTGGCCTCAGGGCCTCATCGCTGGCAAGCCAGCTCCCACAAGGACCGCGCAAGACCTGTGGGAGCTGGCTTGCCAGCGATCCGATGGCGCAGCCAGCGGCCCTTCACCGCTTATCTCGGAATCAACGCCCCCGGCACCTGAATCACCCGACTCGCCAACCGATGCCCCGCCTCGGCAGCCTCCACCGGGCTGCCACCCTTGAGCCGACTGGCCAGGTACGCCGCGCTGAACGAATCACCCGCCGCCGTGGTATCCACCACGCGCTCGACCTTCTGCGCCGGTACTTCGAATGACTCGCCATCACAACGAATCAGACAGGCTTCGGCGCCGCGCTTGAGCACCACCTCAGGCGTGCCGATCTGCTCATACGCGGCAAACACCGCTGCGCAATCGGCGAAATGGAACAGCGCCTGTTCGTCATCCACGGTCAGCAGCGCCAGGTCGACATAGGGCAGCACGCTGCGATAAGCCGCCCGCGCCTCTTCGACCGAAGCCCACAGGCGTGGCCGGTAGTTGTTGTCGAAGACGATCCGCGCATCGCGTTGCCGGGCCTCGATCAAGGTTTCCAGCAGTCTCTCCCTACCTTGCACGCCCAATACCGCCAGGGTGATGCCGCTGAAATACAGCACGTCGTAATCCGGCAGCGCTGCCAGGATCGGCGCGGCGGCCGCGGTGGTGAAGCAATCGCGCACCGCCGCCTCATTGCGCCAGTAGAGAAAACGCCGTTCGCCGGCAGCGTCGGTCTGGATGCAGTACAGACCGGGCAAACGGCCGGGCAAGCGCTGGACCATGTCCAGTCCGATGTTTTCCGCGGCCCAGCTCTGGCACATCGCATCGCTGAAACTGTCATCGCCCAGGGCGGTGACGTAATCGACGCTGCCGGCCGTACCCAGTTCGCGGGACAGATAGACCGCCGTGTTCAAGGTGTCGCCGCCGAAGCTCTGGTGCAGGCTGCCGTCAGCGCGATGCTGCAACTCGATCATGCATTCGCCGATCAGGGCGATGCGCGGGGTGTTGGGGCCGAGGGTGTTGATGGTGTTCATGATGTGGGGTCTCTGGTGCTTCTGTGTTGTCTGGGCGGCCGTCTTCGCGAGCAGGCTCGCTCCCACAGGGAAACGCATTCCATTGTG
>NZ_JBSVWS010000191.1:0-10186 GCF_054071155.1 Pseudomonas sp. SDO5532_S415
ACAGTTGATCGCGTTTCCTTGTGGGAGCGAGCCTGCTCGCGAAGCTTTTGGGATCGGTAGGCATGCAACAATGTGTTCGATAAACGAACACTCAGTCGATTATCGGATTGTTTGAGGTTTTTCACAGGCTTAATCTTCAAGTCATTCCGGCGCTGCGCATCGGCGCCTTTTTCGACCACTGTTGGTTAATAACAAATGGGAGCCTGCCCCAATGGCTGAAATTCTTTCGCTGCATGACGCAGTGAAGCAATTCGTAAACGACGGCGATACCGTTGCGCTCGAAGGCTTCACTCACCTGATCCCGACGGCCGCCGGTCACGAAATCATTCGCCAGGGCAAGAAAGACCTGACCCTGGTGCGGATGACCCCTGACCTGATCTACGACCAATTGATCGGTGCCGGTTGTGCCCGCAAGCTGATTTTCTCCTGGGGCGGTAACCCGGGTGTCGGTTCGCTGCACCGTCTGCGCGATGCGGTCGAGAAACAGTGGCCCCATGCGCTGGAAATCGAAGAACACAGCCACGCCGACCTGGCCAACGCCTACGTCGCGGGAGCATCCGGCCTGCCGTTCGCGGTGCTGCGTGCCTACGCCGGTTCCGATTTGCCGAAGGTCAACCCGCTGATCAAGTCCGTGACCTGCCCGTTCACCGGTGAAGTACTCGCCGCAGTGCCTTCGGTGCGTCCGGATATCACCGTGATTCACGCGCAGAAAGCCGACCGCAAGGGCAACGTGCTGTTGTGGGGCATTCTCGGTGTGCAGAAAGAAGCCGCATTGGCTGCCAAGCGCTGCATCGTCACCGTGGAAGAAATCGTCGACGATCTCAACGCGCCGATGAACTCCTGTGTGCTGCCGACCTGGGCCTTGAGTGCCGTCTGCCACGTACCGGGGGGCGCGCATCCGTCCTACGCTCACGGTTACAACGAACGCGACAACCGCTTCTACCAGGCCTGGGACCCGATTGCCCGCGACCGTGAAACCTTCACCGCGTGGATCAACGAGTACATCCATGGCAGCGCTGACTTCAGCGAGTTCCAGGCCAAACTGGCCGCCGCTTCGGAGGCGAAGTAATGACTTACACCACCAATGAAATGATGACCGTTGCCGCTGCCCGTCGCCTGAAGAACGGCTCGGTGTGCTTCGTGGGCATCGGCCTGCCATCCAAAGCGGCCAACCTGGCGCGCCTGACTTCGTCGCCAGACGTGGTCCTGATCTACGAATCGGGCCCGATCGGTGCCAAGCCGAGCGTACTGCCGCTGTCGATCGGTGATGGTGAACTGGCGGAAACCGCCGACACCGTGGTCCCGACCGGCGAGATTTTTCGCTACTGGCTGCAGGGCGGACGCATTGACGTCGGTTTCCTCGGCGCGGCGCAAGTCGACCGTTTCGGCAACATCAACACCACCGTGGTCGGCGATTACCACGCACCGAAGGTCCGTCTGCCGGGTGCCGGCGGCGCGCCGGAAATTGCCGGTTCCGCCAAGAGCGTGTTGATTATCCTCAAGCAATCGGCGCGTTCCTTCGTCGATAAGCTCGACTTCATTACCTCGGTCGGTCACGGTGAGGGCGGCGATTCGCGTAAACGCCTCGGTCTGCAGGGCGCCGGTCCTGTCGGCATCATCACCGACCTGTGCATCATGGAACCGGAGGAGGGCACTCATGAGTTCGTGGTCACCGCGCTGCACCCGGGCGTGACCCGCGAGCAAGTGACGGCCGCCACCGGTTGGCCGATCCGTTTTGCCGACAGCGTCGACACCACTGCCGAGCCGACCGAGGTCGAACTGACCGCTCTGCGCGATCTGGAAGCCCGTACCGCAGCGGCCCACGGCCAAGCACCCGGAGAAGCGTGATGCGTGACGTTTATATCTGCGACGCCATTCGCACCCCCATCGGCCGTTTCGGCGGAGGCCTGTCGACGGTTCGTGCCGACGACCTGGCCGCTGTGCCAATCAAGGCGCTGATGGAGCGCAACCCATCGGTGGACTGGACGGCAGTGGACGAGGTGTTCCTCGGTTGCGCCAACCAGGCCGGCGAAGACAACCGCAACGTGGCACGCATGGCGCTGCTGCTGGCCGGGCTGCCGGAAACCATTCCTGGCGTCACCCTCAATCGCCTCTGCGCGTCGGGCATGGACGCCATCGGCACCGCATTCCGTGCGATCGCCAGTGGCGAGATGGAGCTGGCGATTGCCGGCGGTGTGGAGTCGATGTCCCGCGCACCGTTCGTGATGGGCAAGGCCGACGCGGCGTTTTCGCGCAACATGAAACTTGAAGACACCACCATCGGCTGGCGTTTCATCAACCCGTTGATGAAAGCCCAGTACGGTGTGGATGCGATGCCACAAACGGCGGACAACGTCGCCGACGACTACGAAGTGTCTCGCGAAGATCAGGACCTTTTTGCCCTGCGCAGTCAGCAACGCACCGCCGCCGCGCAAGCTGCCGGCTATTTCGCCGAAGAAATCGTCGAAGTGCGCATTGCCCACAAGAAAGGTGAAACCGTGGTCAGCCAGGACGAACATCCTCGCGCCGACACCACGCTGGAAGCGCTGACCAGGTTGAAACCGGTCAATGGCCCTGACAAAACCGTCACCGCCGGCAACGCGTCGGGCGTGAACGACGGCGCGGCGGCGTTGATCCTGGCCTCGGCCGAAGCAGTGAAAAAACACGGCCTGACCGCTCGCGCCAAAGTGCTGGGCATGTCCAGCGCCGGTGTCGCTCCGCGAGTGATGGGCATTGGCCCGGTGCCGGCGGTGCGCAAACTGACTGAGCGCCTGGGCGTGGCGGTCAGTGATTTCGACGTGATCGAACTGAACGAAGCCTTCGCCAGCCAAGGCCTGGCGGTGCTGCGTGAACTGGGCCTGGCGGACGACGCGCCTCAGGTCAACCCCAACGGTGGCGCCATTGCCTTGGGCCATCCATTGGGCATGAGTGGTGCACGGTTGGTGCTGACTGCGCTGCATCAGCTGGAAAAAACCGGTGGCAAGAAAGGTCTGGCGACCATGTGCGTCGGTGTTGGCCAGGGTCTGGCCTTGGCGATCGAACGCGTCTGACGCGCTCTGAAGACTGATAAGAACTGAGGAATGTTTCATGACTGACAAGCCTGGTTACCGTCGCCCGCAGGAAGGCACCCAGCCGCCTTACCTGCACCCGACCTACCAATCCACCAACCTGCGCTCGCCGTCCAAGCCGTTGGTGTTCCTGCCGCATTCGTTGTCGGAAATCACCGGGCCAACCATTGGCGCCGAGCGCGTCAATGAGAAGGACAACGACCTGACCGCCCAGCACCAGGGTGAACCACTGGGTGAGCGGATCATCATTCACGGCCGTGTGCTGGATGAGAACGGTCTGCCGGTACCGGGGATTCTGGTGGAGATCTGGCAGGCCAACGCCGCCGGTCGTTACGCCCATGCCCGCGACCTGCACGACGCGCCGCTGGACCCGAACTTCACCGGCACCGGCCGCACCGTGACCGACGCCGATGGCTGGTACCAGTTCCAGACCATCAAGCCCGGTGCCTATCCGTGGGGTAACCACCACAACGCCTGGCGCCCGGCGCACATCCATTTCTCGCTGTTCGGGCCGAGCATCCTGACGCGTCTGGTCACCCAGATGTATTTCCCGGGCGACCCGCTGCTGGCGTACGACCCGATCTACAACTGCGTGCCCGATACCAGCGCCAAAGAGCGCCTGATCGCCAGTTTCGATCTGGAAAAAACCATCCCTTCCTATGCCCTCGGCTATCGCTGGGACATCGTATTGCGCGGCCGCGATGCCACGCCGATGGAGAAATAAGATGACGCTGACTGCGACCACGTCCCACACCGTCGGGCCGTACTACCACATCGGCCTGACCTGGCTGAACCGCGAAAACCTGACCGTCGAACAAACCCTGGGCGAGCGCGTGGCGATCACCGGGCAAGTGGTCGATGGCAATGGCGATATTGTCAACGACGCGATGCTGGAAGTCTGGCAGGCCAACGCCGCCGGCAAATACGACCACCCGGAGGACGACCAGGACAAGCCCCTGGACCCGAACTTTGAAGGCTTTGGTCGGGTGCCGGTGGATGCTGAAGGGCGTTTCCGTTTCACCACGATCAAACCGGGCACGGTCGAAGGCCTCAAAGGCACGACCCAGGCGCCGCATCTGGTGGTGCTGGTGTTTGCCCGTGGCCTGGTCAAGCACTTGCTGACGCGGATTTACTTCGAGGGCGATCCGGCCAACGTGAACGATCCACTGCTGGAATGCGTGCCGGCCGAGCGTCGCGGCACCTTGTTGGCGAAGCAGGATGCGAGCGGTGTTTACCAGTGGAATGTGATTCTGCAGGGCACTGATGCGGAGACGGTGTTCTTCGATTATTGATCGAGCACAACAATACCTGTGGGAGCGAGCCTGCTCGCGAAGACGTCGTGTCAATGCCATCAATGCTGAATGACACACCGCTTTCGCGAGCAGGCTCGCTCCCACAGGGAATTCATGTTGCTGATCTTGCGGAACGGGACTGTTGCAAAATGTGTCTAGACTCTCACGGTCCCCATTGAGTGAAAAAACAATGACAACCCCTACAGCTACCATAGGTCTCTACACCGGCGAAGAGCGCAGCAAACGGATCTTCGCCATTGTCGGCGCTTCGTCCGGCAACCTCGTCGAATGGTTCGACTTCTACGTCTACGCCTTCTGTGCGATCTATTTCGCGCCTGCCTTCTTTCCCTCCGACAACCCCACGGTGCAGTTGGTCAATACCGCGGGCGTGTTTGCCGCCGGGTTCCTGATGCGACCGATTGGCGGCTGGATCTTCGGCCGTGTCGCGGACAAGCACGGGCGCAAGAATTCGATGTTGATCTCGATTCTGATGATGTGTTTCGGCTCGTTGCTCATCGCGTGTCTGCCAACCTACGCCAGCATCGGGGTCTGGGCGCCGATCCTGCTGCTGTTCGCCCGTTTGCTCCAGGGCCTGTCGGTGGGCGGCGAGTACGGCACTACCGCCACCTACATGAGTGAAGTTGCGCTCAAGGGTCAGCGCGGTTTCTTTGCGTCGTTCCAGTACGTCACGCTGATCGGCGGACAATTACTGGCGGTGTCGCTGGTGGTGATTCTGCAACAGTTCCTGACAGAAGAGGATTTGCGGGCCTACGGCTGGCGGATTCCGTTCGTGGTGGGTGCCATGGCGGCACTGGTTTCCCTGTATCTGCGTCGGTCGCTGAAAGAAACCACCAGCAAGGAAATGCGCGAAAACAAGGACGCCGGCAGCATCCGTGCGTTGTTCCGCGACCATAAAGCCGCGTTCATCACCGTGCTGGGCTACACCGCCGGTGGCTCGCTGATTTTCTACACGTTCACCACCTACATGCAGAAGTACCTGGTGAATACCGCCGGCATGCACGCCAAGACCGCCAGCTACATCATGACCGGCGCGCTCTTCCTTTATATGTGCATGCAACCGTTGTTCGGCATGCTCGCCGACAAGATCGGCCGGCGTAGTTCGATGCTGTGGTTTGGTGCCTTGGGTACGCTGTGTACTGTGCCGATTCTGCTGAGCCTGAAAAGTGTCAGCAGCCCGTTCGTGGCGTTTGTGCTGATCACCCTGGCCTTGGCGATCGTCAGTTTCTACACCTCGATCAGCGGCCTGGTGAAAGCCGAAATGTTCCCGCCGCAAGTGCGTGCACTGGGCGTCGGCCTGGCGTATGCAGTTGCGAATGCGATCTTCGGCGGATCGGCGGAGTATGTAGCTCTGAGCCTCAAAGCCGTGGGCATGGAGAACTCCTTCTACTGGTACGTGACGGTGATGATGGCGATCGCGTTCCTGTTCAGCCTGCGTCTGCCCAAGCAAGCGAAGTATTTGCACCACGACCTTTGATTCATACCCGCGGGCCTGACCGGCCCGCACTTGCAGGGACTGTTTATGAACCAGCGACCGGGCAATCAATTGTTTGATGCCTATTTCACTGCACGCGATATGCGCGACGTGTTCTGCGATCAGGGCCGGGTCCAGGCCATGCTCGACTTCGAGGCCGCGCTGGCCCGGGCCGAAGCGCGGGTCGGTCTGATTCCGCAAACCGCCGTGGCACCCATCGAAGCCGCGTGCCGGGCCGGGCATTTCGACTTTGCCGCCCTCGGCGAAGCGATTGCCAGCGCCGGCAATTCGGCGATTCCGTTGGTCAAGGCATTGGGCAAGCAGATCGCAACGCAGGATGCCGAGGCCGAACGTTATGTGCATCTGGGGGCGACCAGTCAGGATGTAATGGACAGCGGTCTGGTGCTGCAACTGCGTCGGGCACTGGAGCTGATCGACAGCGATTTGGCGCAGCTGGGGCAAACCCTCGCCACCCAGGCCCAACGTTATGTGGCCACGCCGTTGGCCGGACGTACCTGGTTGCAACATGCGACGCCGGTCACCCTCGGCATGAAGATCGCCGGCTGGCTGGGGTCTGTCACCCGCAGTCGTCAGCGTCTGCAAGAGCTCAAGCCGCGTTTACTGGTGCTGCAATTCGGTGGCGCTTCCGGCACCCTCGCGGCGCTTGGTGAGCAGGCGATGCCGATTGCCAAGGCTCTGGCCGAGGAGCTGCAACTGGGCTTGCCCGATCAGCCCTGGCACACCCAGCGTGATCGCCTGGTGGAGTTCGGCTCGGTACTCGGATTGATCGCCGGCAGCCTCGGCAAACTCGGTCGCGACATCAGCCTGTTGATGCAGACCGAAGCGGGCGAAGTGTTCGAACCGTCGGCGCCGGGCAAGGGCGGTTCTTCGACCATGCCGCACAAACGCAACCCGGTGGGCGCGGCGGTGTTGATCGGCGCGGCAACCCGCGTACCCGGTTTGCTCTCGACGTTATTCAGTGCCATGCCGCAGGAACACGAGCGCAGTCTCGGTCTGTGGCACGCCGAGTGGGAAACCCTGCCGGAGATTTGCTGCCTGGTGTCCGGCAGCCTGAAGCAAGCGCTGCTGGTGACGCAGGGGCTGGAAGTGGACGCCGGGCGCATGCTCCGCAACCTCGATCTGACCCAAGGCCTGGTGCTGGCCGAAGCGGTGAGCATCGTCCTGGCGCAACGGGTCGGGCGCGACGCCGCGCATCACCTGTTGGAGCAATGTTGCAAACGCGCCGTGGCCGAACAACGTCATCTGCGCGCGGTGCTTGGCGACGAGCCGCAAGTGACTGCCGAGCTGTCGGCTGAAGAACTCGATCATCTGCTGGACCCCGCCCACTACCTCGGACAGGCCCGCACCTGGGTCGAGCGAGCGGTGGCTGAACATTCTGCATTGACTGCCTGAAGGAGATTGCTGTGGCTTTTGTACAACTCGCCGAGGGCGAACTGCATTACCAACTCGATGGCCCGGTGGATGCGCCGGTGCTGGTGCTGTCCAACTCCCTGGGCACCGACCTGCACATGTGGAACGCGCAAATCCCCGCGTTCAGCGAGCATTTCCGTGTGCTGCGCTTCGACACCCGTGGTCACGGCCAATCCCTGGTGACACCAGGGCCGTACAGCATCGAACAACTGGGCCATGACGTTTTGGCGCTGCTGGATGCGCTGCACATCGAACGCGCACATTTCTGTGGGCTGTCCATGGGCGGGCTGATCGGGCAATGGCTGGGCATCAACGCCGGCGAGCGCCTGAACAAACTGATCGTGTGCAACACCGCGGCGAAAATCGGCGATCCGTCGGTGTGGAACCCGCGCATCGAAACCGTACTGCGCGACGGTGCCGCGGCCATGGTCGCCTTGCGCGATGCGTCGATTGCCCGCTGGTTCACCCCGGACTTCTCCGAGGCTAACCCGGCAGCGGCCAAGCAAATCACCGACATGCTGGCGGCCACTTCACCGCAAGGCTATGCGGCCAATTGCGCGGCAGTGCGCGATGCCGATTTCCGCGATCAATTGTCCTCGATCAAGGCGCCGCTGCTGGTGATTGCCGGCACCCAGGATGCGGTCACGCCGCCGTCCGGCGGGCATTTCATTCAGGAACACGTGCCGGGTGCCGAGTACGCCGAGTTCTATGCCGCGCACTTGTCCAACGTTCAGGCCGGCGCGGATTTCAGCGATCGCGTACTGGCCTTTCTGCAGGCTCGTTGAGGGAAAATCCGTGGACGAGAAACAACGTTACGACGAAGGAATGAAGGTCCGTCGCGCCGTTCTGGGCGATGCTCACGTTGACCGCAGCCTGACTACCCTGACCGAGTTCAACTCGGAGTTTCAGGAGATGATCACCCGCCATGCCTGGGGCGACATCTGGACCCGCCCGGGCCTGCCGCGCCACACCCGCAGTCTGATCACCATCGCCATGCTGATCGGCATGAACCGCGAGGGTGAGCTCAAACTGCACCTGCGCGCGGCCGCCAACAATGGCGTCAGCCGCGGCGAGATCAAGGAAGTGATCATGCAGAGTGCGATCTACTGCGGCATCCCGGCGGCGAACGCCACGTTCCACCTGGCGGAGTCGGTGTGGGATGAGTTGGGGGTTGAATCGCGGGAGTGATTCCCGGCGATTTGTGCCGCCAGATCTGACGCCATCGCGAGCAGGCTCGCTCTCACAGACGACCGCATTCCTTCAGGGAAAACTCGGTTAACTGTGGGAGCGAGCCTGCTCGCGAAGACGTACTTGAGATTTACAACAGGCTGATCGGATAGCTGATGATCACCCGGTTCTCGTCGAACTCGTTGTTGCTGTAGTCGCGGCGCATGGTCGAGTTGCGCCATTTCACGTTCAGGTCTTTCAGCGCGCCGCTTTGCACGGTGTAGCCCAGTTCACTTTCGCGCCCCCATTCCTTGCCATCGGTGATCGTGCCGGTGTGTACGTTATCGCCACTGATGTAGCGGTTCATCAGGGTCAGGCCTGGCACGCCCAGGGCGACGAAGTTGTAGTCGTGGCGCACTTGCCAGGATTTTTCCCGGGCGTTGTCGTAGCTGGAGTTGTAGCTGTCATTGGCCAGGGTGCCGCCGCTGGTGCCGTTGACCCGCATCCACGGGCTGTCGCCGGTGAGTTTTTGCAGACCCACATAAAAGGTGTTTCCACCGTATTTGGCCGAGAACAGACCGTACATCGTCTTGTTGTCCAACTCGCCGGCGCGGGCGCTGCCGTCATCCTTGCCGTAGAAGAAACCCAGGTTGGCGCCCAGGGTCCAGTCGCCGACGGGTTGGCTGTGGGTCAGGTTGATGAATTGCTGGCTGTAGATGTCCTTGAGATCGGCGTTCCACACACCGATCTGGGTGCGCTTTTCGTTGAACAGGTATTCGCCGCCCTGGAAATTGAACCGGTCCGAGGTGAACGCGGCTTTGCCGGTCATCGACATGTCATCCATGCTGCTGTCGTCGCGGGGGCTGTTCTGGCGGAACTGACCGCCGTAGAGCGTCAGGCCATTGATTTCCTTCGAGGTGATCTGGCCGCCACGGAAGGTTTGCGGCAACGAACGGCCATCGTCCGAACGCAGGATCGGCAGCACCGGCATCCATTCGCCCACCTTCACTTCGGTCTGCGACAGTTTGGCCTTGAACGCCACGTTGGTACGGCCGAAGTTGTCCGCCGGGCGCCCATCGCTATCCAGCGGCAGCAGTTGCGTACCGCCGGTGCCTTTGCCGCCATCGAGTTTCACCGAGTACAGCCCCAGCACATCCAGGCCGAACCCGACGGTACCCTGAGTAAAACCGGACTTGGCGTCGAGGATGAAACTCTGTGTCCATTCCTCAGCCTTGCCCTGCGTCTTGGTCGGGTTGGTGAAGTTGCGGTTGATGTAGAAGTTGCGCAGGTTCAGGTTGACCTTGGCGCCTTCGACAAAGCCCGGCTCCTCGGCCTGGGCGGGCAGGGCAGCGCTGGCCAGGGCAGCGGCAATCAGGCTGGGAACGAAGTACTGCGCGGTGGAAGGCGTCATGGGTTCGGGTCTCTCTAATTCTTGGGGATGAAACGGGGTAATGCCGCATCCGGGACGGTGCAGACATGAAGTCGACATGCTGGGGTGAAGCCTGGGGGATCAACCGGACAGGGCGGGGCGCGGGGGCATGGTGTCGAACCTGTTGTTATTGGTTTTGTGATTCGAATGGTGATGTGAATGTACTGGATGGTTCAATCTGTGAAAGCGGGTTCTGGGCGATTATCGAACCGAGATTGGCTCTGATTCCTTGTTGATTGTATTGGCCTCTTCGCGAGCAGGCTCGCTCCCACAGTTGACCGAGTTCCTCCAGAAATAATGCGGTCCC
>NZ_JBSVWS010000192.1:0-10159 GCF_054071155.1 Pseudomonas sp. SDO5532_S415
AGCGGTGTGTCAGTCACTGAAATGTCGCCTGACACTCTGCATTCGCGAGCAGGCTCGCTCCCACAGGGTTATTCACATGACGAAAAATCAGTGGGCCTGGCCATGCCACGGCACGAGTTTGCGTTGCAGGGCGCGCAAACCCATTTCCATGGCGAAGGCGATCAGCGCGATCACCAGAATCCCCAGCACCACCACATCGGTGACCAGGAACTGCGCGGCGGACTGCACCATGAAACCCAAACCGCTGGTGGCAGCGATCAGTTCGGCGGCGACCAGTGTCGACCAGCCCACGCCCAGGCCGATTCGCACCCCGGTCAAAATGTCCGGTAGCGCACTCGGCAGAATCACATGGCGAATCAGCTGCGACCGTGTTGCGCCCAGCGACTGGGCGGCGCGCAACTTGGCCGGGTCGACGGTGCGTACACCGGTGGCGGTCGCAATGGCGATCGGCGCGAAAATCGCCAGGTAGATCAGCAGGACTTTCGACAGTTCGCCGATGCCGCACCAGATCACGATCAACGGCAGATAAGCCAACGGCGGAATAGGGCGGTAGAACTCGATCAGCGGATCCAGTACGCCCCGGGCGATACGGTTGGCACCGATGGCAATCCCGACCGGCACGGCAGTCAGTACCGCAAAACCGAGGCCCAGGCCAATGCGGCCAAGGCTCGCGCCCAAGTGCTGCCACAGGGTCGAATCCATGTATCCGCTGGTCGCCAGCAGCCAGCCTTTTTGCAGCACGGCGGAAGGTGGCGGCAGGAACAGCGGTTCGATCAAACCGCTCGCCGTTACGGCCCACCAGATGACAATGAGTACCACCAGCGTCAGCAGGCTGATCCAGCGAGTGCTCAAACTGCGACGGAGCGCAATCACGGTGGCCCCGGTTTTTACCGCGGCGGCGGGAATTTCGTAGCTGCTCATGCGTGCTCCTGACGCTGGGTGGCACTGCGTTGGGAGAACACTTTGGCGAGTACGTGTTCGCGGGTTTCGATAAAGCGCGGGTCGGATTTAATCGAGCGGGCCGATTCACCGGCGGCGTAACGCTGACCGAAATCCAGGCTCAGGCGCTCGACGATTTGCCCGGGATTGGGTGCCAGCAAAATCAGGTCGGTGGCGAGGAACACTGCTTCTTCAATGTCGTGGGTAATCAGGAAGACCGGTTTTGCAGTGCGGCGCCAGACTTGCAACAGCAGTTCCTGCATTTGCTCGCGGGTAAAGGCGTCGAGGGCGCCGAAGGGCTCGTCCATCAGCAGCACGCGCGGGTCGGCGGCGAGCGCGCGGGCCAGGCCGACGCGCTGTTTCTGGCCGCCTGAAAGCTGCCATATGCGGCGGTTTTCAAAACCGGAAAGGTCCACCAACGCGAGCATTTCCCTGGCCCGGATTTCGCGTTTGTCCCGAGCAATGCCAGCCAGTTCCAAGCCGAAACCCACGTTGGCCAGCACGTCCTGCCAGGGCAGCAGGGCATCATCCTGAAACACCACGCCGCGTTCAGCGCTCGGGCCTTTGACCGGCACGCCATCGAGGGTGATACGCCCGGCGCTGGGTTCGACGAAACCGGCAATCAGGTTCAACAGCGATGTCTTGCCACTGCCGGACGGGCCGAGGGCGACCAGCAGCTGCTGGGGCCCCAGGGTCAGGGAAATATCCGCCAGCACAGGTGTAGGGCTGCCTGGGTACTGTGCGCTGATGCGCTCCAGCTGTAGCAAGGCCATCGCGGTTAACTCCCGATCAGTTGGTGATGAACTTGGCGCTGACGTATGGCGCGTAATCCGGCAGCACGGCCTCGACCTTGCCTTGCTCTTTGAGGAACACGGCGGTGTCGGTAATGGCCTTGGTGGTCGGTGCGCCGAGGCTGGTCACCTGATCAGCCGCCAGGGGGTAGACGTTACCTTGCAGCAGCAGGGGGATGTCACTGGCCTTGGCGCCGGAGAGTTTCACCAGCTTGTCGACGTTGCTTTGGTTGGCGAGCCAGGCTTGCGGGTCCTTGCGGTAATCGGCGTAGGCATCCAGGGTCACTTTGGCGAAGGCAGTGACGATTTCCGGGTGCTTCTCGGCGAAGTCCTTGCGCACGATCCAGGCATCGAAGGTGGGGGCGCCGAACTTGGCCAGTTCACCGGAAGTGATCAGCACTTTGCCGTTTTCTTTTGCTACACCGAGCGCCGGGTCCCACACGTAGGTGGCGTCGATGTCACCGCGTTTCCATGCCGCGATGATCGCCGGCGGGGCAAGGTTGAGAACGGTGACTTTCGACGGGTCGATGTTCCAGTGCTTCAACGCGGCCAGCAGGCTGTAGTGGCCGGTGGAAACGAATGGTACGGCGATTTTCTTGCCGATCAGGTCTTGTGGAGTCTTGATCCCGGAACCGTCGCGGGCCACCAGGGCTTCGGCGGCGCCGATCTGGGTGGCGATGAGGAAGGTTTCCACCGGGACTTTGCGGGTGATGGCTGCGGTCAGCGGACTGGAACCGAGGTAGCCGATCTGCACGTCGCCGGAGGCGATGGCGGCGATGATGTCGGCGCCGTTATCGAATTTGCGCCAGCTGATGTCGGCCTTGGTGGCTTTTTCGTAGGCGCCGTCGGCCTGGGCGACTTTCGCCGGGTCAACGGTAGTTTGGTAGGCGACGGTGACGTCAGCCGCCTGGGCAAACAAACTCGCCGCAGCCAAAGATGCGGCCGCCAGCAAGCGAAGAGGGAAAGTCAGTTTCATGGGAAAGCTCCTTGTCAGGCGACCGAGAGTCGGTGTGAAAAGGAGACTAAATGATATAAGAATTCGAAAATAAATAACTTTTTCGAATGAGCTTATGAGCGGAAAATTCTAAGGGAGATTAGTCGGGGATCGCTTTTGTGGCGAGGGGATTTATCCCCGTTGGATAGCGAAGCTATCCCCAAAGCGTCAAACGGGATGCATCAGATGTAACCGGGACAATGGTTTTACGGCGGCTGCGCCGCCGAACGGGGATAAATCCCCTCGCCACAAGAGAACCCTGTCATCACAGGGTTTTCGGTCAGTTGCTGATCGCCAGAATGCTCGCCTGATACGATCCGACAAATACATCGAAATCGCCCACCTCGTTCTGCTCCAGTTCAACCTGCTCAGCCAGCGATGAACGTGCGCGCTCTTCAAACTTCGCCTGGTCTTCGCTGGACAGTGGTTCGCTACGGAAAAACTCCGCATGGGCCTGGCTTTGGCGCAACGAGAACTGGGCAAAGCTTTCCTTGTGCTCGGCCATCGCCGCCAGCACTTGGGCCGATGGTGTCAGGGACGGGTCCTGGACCTTGGCCAACTGTGCATCCAGCGCCTTGCTGTGGGCATCGCCGCCATGGCTCTGATCGAGCAGCGCGGCCAGCGGAGCGATGTTTTCCAGCAGTTCGCCAGCCCACTCTTTCAGGTCCACCGGGTGGCCGTCGCGTTGCAGTTGCAGGCCCGGACGCCGGCCTTCCTTGACCACGCTGAGGAAGTTCGACGTCGCGTTGCCACAGCTGGTGCTGGTCAGCAGCGGGCTATCGTTCAGGGCACAGTACAACAGGAAGGCGTCGAGGAAACGTGATTCGGTGATGTCGATGCCCATCGGCAGGAACGGGTTGATGTCCAGGCAACGTACTTCGACGTACTGGATGCCGCGGGCCATCAGCGCCTGGATCGGCCGCTCACCGGAATAGGTCACGCGTTTCGGGCGGATGTTGGAGTAGTACTCGTTTTCGATCTGCAGGATGTTGGTGTTGAGCTGAACCCACTCACCGTCCTTGTGCGTGCCGACCTCGACATACGGCGCATACGGCGTGGCCACCGCTTTGCGCAGGCTGTCGGTGTAGCTGACCAGGTCGTTGTAGCACGGGGTCAGGCCGGCCTGGGCGTTGCTCTGGTAACCCAGGTCGCTCATGCGCAGGCTGGTGGCGTACGGCAGATACAGGGTGTGTGGATCCAGCTGTTCCAACTGGTGCGAACGACCGCGCAGGAAACCGGCGTCCAGGGCCGGCGATGCACCGAACAGGTACATCAGCAGCCAGCTGTAGCGGCGGAAGTTGCGGATCAGGGCGATGTAGGACGACGACTGGAAGTCCCGGTCGGTGCCGACAACACCCTCAGCCGCCTTGAGCAGCGGCCAGAGTTTTTCCGGTAGGGAAAAGTTGTAATGGATCCCGGCGATGCACTGCATGGTCTTGCCGTAGCGCAGGGCCAGGCCCTTGCGGTACACGTACTTGAGCTGACCGATGTTGGACGTGCCGTAATAGGCGATCGGGATATCTTCCTCGGCCGGCAACGGGCACGGCATCGATGGACTCCACAGGTACTCGTTGCCGAGCTTGCTGTAGGCAAAACGGTGAATGCTGTCCAGGCTCGCCAGCGTATCGGCAGGATCGGGCAGGGCCGGGGTGATGAACTCCAGCAGCGACTCGGAATAGTCGGTGGTGATCTGTTCATTGGTCAGCGCGGAACCCAAGGCTTCCGGGTGCGGCGTTTGCGCCAGGCGACCTTCGCCGGTCACGCGCAGGCATTCGCGTTCGATGCCGTGAAGGCACTGTTCGAGCAGAGAGAGGTTAGCGCGCTCGCCGAGCAGGGCCAGGCGGCGGTTGAGAAGTTCGCTCAAGTTGGATTCCTTCACGCGTCAGTCGCCCCAATATGGGGGTGGGCAAGACGGTCTACAAGGGTGAAGTTGAAACTGGCGTTTTCGCCTGGTTTTTGTACCGAACGCCGCAATTCCCTGTGGGAGCGAGCCTGCTCGCGAAGAGGGCGTGTAAGTCAGCAGTGAAGCCACCTGACACACCGCCTTGGCGAGCAGGCTCGCTCCCACAGAAAACGTCAGCGCTGCGGTCACAGCGCCGAAATTACCTCAAATCGATGACGGCTAGCTACAGGACAGCGAACGTGCCTTGTGCTTTTGCGACCAGTTTGTCGCCTTGCATCACGTCGGCTTCGACCACCAGCGTGCGGCGGCCCGGGTGGATCACCCGCGCCGTGCACATCACCTCGCCGTCGGCGACGGCGCGGATGTAGTTGATCTTGCACTCGATGGTCGCGCTCTGCTGGTCAAAGCCGTGGGTGCTGGAACAGGCCAGCCCCATGGCAATGTCCACCAGACTGAACAGGGCTCCACCGTGCAGCTTGCCGCCACGATTGCGCAACTGCGGTTCAAGCCCCAGGGCGACTTGCGCCACCCCGGTTTCCAGACTGTGCAGACGACAGCCCAGGAGCCTGAAAAATGCGCTTTCGGTCAGCCCGGCCGGGATGTCCATCAGCGTTTCTTCAACTGCTTGGCGTTGGCGAACAGCGAAGCCATGGCGTTGTTGGCCGGGGCTGCCGCCGGGGTTTCCTTGCGTGGTGCGCTGTTCTGGGATTGGCGTGGCGCCGAGCCAGGACGTGCGCCACGGGCACCGTCGATTTTCTCGCCCGGGGTATCGCTCATGCGCATCGACAGGCCCACGCGCTTACGCGGGATGTCGACTTCCATGACCTTCACTTTCACCACGTCGCCGGCCTTGACCGCTTCACGCGGATCCTTGATGAACTTCTCCGAAAGTGCAGAGATGTGCACCAAACCGTCCTGATGCACGCCGATGTCGACAAACGCGCCGAAGTTGGTCACGTTGGTCACCACGCCTTCGAGGATCATGCCCAGTTCCAGGTCCTTGAGATCTTCGACGCCTTCCTGGAACTCGGCGGTCTTGAACTCCGGACGCGGATCGCGACCTGGTTTTTCCAGTTCTTGCAGGATGTCGGTGACGGTCGGCAGGCCGAAGGTCTCGTCAGTGTATTTTTTCGGATCCAGGCGCTTGAGGAACGCGGCATCGCCGATCAGCGAGCGGATGTCGCGGTCGGTTTCAGCGGCGATGCGCTGCACCAGCGGGTAGGCTTCCGGGTGCACGGCGGACGAATCCAGCGGATTTTCGCCGTTCATGACGCGCAGGAAGCCAGCCGCCTGTTCGAAGGTTTTCTCGCCCAGGCGCGCCACTTTCTTCAACGCTGCGCGGGTTTTGAACGCGCCATGCTCGTCGCGGTGGCTGACGATGTTCTGCGCAAGGGTCGCGTTGAGGCCGGAAATTCGAGCCAGCAGCGCCACCGAGGCGGTGTTCACGTCCACGCCGACGGCGTTCACACAGTCTTCGACTACAGCATCCAGGCCGCGCGCCAGTTTCAGCTGCGACACGTCGTGCTGGTACTGGCCGACACCGATGGATTTCGGATCGATTTTCACCAGCTCGGCCAGTGGATCCTGCAGGCGACGGGCAATGGACACGGCGCCGCGGATCGACACGTCGAGGTCCGGGAATTCCTTCGAGGCCAGTTCCGACGCCGAATAAACCGATGCACCGGCTTCGGAAACCATGACTTTGGTCATCTTCATGGCTGGGTATTTTTTGATCAGTTCGGCGGCCAGCTTGTCGGTTTCGCGGCTGGCGGTGCCGTTGCCGATGGCGATCAGGTCCACTGAGTGCTTGGCGCACAGGGCCGCGAGAATCGCGATGGTCTGGTCCCACTTGTTGTGCGGTACGTGCGGGTACACCGTGGCGTGATCCAGCAGTTTGCCGGTGGAATCGACCACGGCCACCTTGCAGCCGGTGCGCAGGCCCGGGTCGAGGCCCAGGGTGGCGCGCGGGCCGGCCGGGGCCGATAGCAGCAAGTCGTGCAGGTTGTGGGCAAAAACGTTGATCGCTTCGGTCTCCGCGCCATCGCGCAGCTCGCCCAGCAGGTCGGTTTCCAGGTGGGTGTAGAGCTTGACCTTCCAGGTCCAGCGCACCACTTCGCCCAGCCATTTGTCGGCCGGGCGGTTCTGGTTCTGGATACCGAATTGCTGGCCGATCATGCCTTCGCACGGGTGCATGGTGCCTGGAAGTTCATCACCGACTTTCAGCGCGGAACTGAGAATGCCTTCGTTGCGGCCACGGAAAATCGCCAGGGCGCGGTGCGATGGCATGCTTTTGAGCGGTTCGTCGTGTTCGAAGTAATCGCGGAACTTGGCGCCTTCCTCTTCCTTGCCGGCGATCACGCGGGCACTGAGAGTGGCTTCCTGCTTGAGATAGTTGCGCAACTTGTCCAGCAGGCCCGCGTCTTCGGCGAAGCGCTCCATCAGGATGTACTTGGCCCCTTCGAGGGCGGCCTTCACATCGGCCACGCCTTTTTCGGTGTCGACGAAGCGTGCGGCTTCGACCTCCGGCGTCAGGCTCGGGTCGTTGAACAGACCGTCGGCCAAGTCGCCGAGGCCGGCTTCCAGGGCGATCTGGCCCTTGGTGCGGCGCTTCTGCTTGTACGGCAGGTACAAGTCCTCGAGGCGGGTCTTGGTGTCAGCGAGCTTGATGTCGCGTTCGAGTTGCGGGGTCAGCTTGCCTTGCTCCTGGATGCTGGCCAGGATGCTGATGCGCCGTTCGTCGAGTTCTCGCAGGTAGCGCAGACGTTCTTCCAGATGACGCAGCTGGGTGTCATCGAGGCTGCCGGTCACTTCTTTCCGGTAGCGGGCGATGAAGGGAACGGTAGAGCCTTCATCGAGTAGCGGGACGGCCGCTTCGACCTGTTGTGGGCGTACGCCGAGTTCCTCGGCGATGCGGCTGTTGATGCTGTCCATAAAACCACCTGACAAATTGTGAAAGCAGGCTCGCGGGCGCAGGGATAACGGCCCGGCGAGTCTGGTTGAGCGGCCTGGCCTGCGCCGCTACCTGGATCAAAAGGTATCCCGTTGACCCGTGAAATCGAACAATTACTGCCGGCGCCATGAAAATAAAAAGCGGCCACCCGGCGTAACGATCAGACGTTGCCTGACACAAAAGGCCGCGCATTATAACCAGCGTTCTGTCCTTCGGGGGGTATCGCAGGCTGTAGGCAAAATGCCTGGATTCCTGGCGGTGAAGGAAAAATCTGCTAACAATGCACACGGTGCGTATAACGGCAGCTACGCCATAATGCGCGCCGAGATCAAAGGAGCATCCAATGAGCAGCACTGCAAACATTGCTGAAGGCGAAAAAATTCTTATTGTTGACGACGATCCGGGGCTCAGCAGCCTGCTGGAGCGTTTTTTCGTCAGCAAGGGCTATCGCGCCCGCGCCGTACCGAACACCGAGCAAATGGACCGCCTGCTGGCACGCGAAGTGTTCAACCTGGTCGTTCTCGACCTGATGCTGCCCGGCGAAGACGGCCTGACCGCCTGCCGCCGCCTGCGCGGCGCGAACAATCAGATTCCAATCATCATGCTGACCGCCAAGGGCGACGAGCTGAGCCGTATCAAGGGCCTTGAACTGGGCGCCGACGATTACCTGGCCAAGCCGTTCAACCCGGACGAACTGATGGCGCGCGTCAAGGCCGTCCTGCGTCGTCAGTCTGCACCGGTGCCGGGCGCGCCGGGCAGCGAAGACGAAAGCGTGACCTTCGGTGACTACGAATTGTCCCTGGCCACCCGCGAGCTCAAGCGCGGTGAAGAAGTGCACATGCTCACCACCGGTGAGTTCGCTGTACTCAAGGCGCTGGTGATGAACGCTCGTCAGCCTCTGACCCGCGACAAGCTGATGAATCTGGCCCGTGGCCGCGAATGGGATGCGCTGGAGCGTTCCATTGACGTTCAGATTTCCCGCCTGCGCCGGATGATCGAGCCTGATCCGTCCAAGCCGCGTTACATCCAGACTGTCTGGGGCGTGGGCTACGTGTTCGTTCCGGATGGCGCCGCCACCAAGTGATCGGCGATTTGTAGGAGCGGGTCGTGCGGGCGACGGTCAGCCGACCTTGCCCGCAGACTTGCGACCCGCAATATGCGAGCATCGCTCGTTCCTGCAAGTGTGTAGCGCTTACCATGAAAACCCCGGTTTGGTTCCCCCAGAGTTTCTTCTCCCGCACCCTTTGGCTGGTGCTGATCGTCGTTCTGTTTTCCAAGGCACTGACCCTGGTTTATCTGTTGATGAACGAAGACGTGCTGGTGGATCGCCAATACAGCCACGGTGTCGCCCTGACGCTGCGTGCCTATTGGGCGGCCGATGAAAACAACCGCGACAAAATCGCCGAAGCCGCGACCCTGATCCGGGTGGTGGGTGCCGGCGTGCCGGAAGGCGAGCAACACTGGCCTTACAGCGAAATCTATCAGCGGCAGATGCAGGCTGAACTGGGTGCCGATACCGAGGTGCGATTGCGCATGCACTCGCCACCGGCATTATGGGTTCGAGCGCCAAGCCTGGGCGACGGCTGGCTGAAAGTGCCGCTGTATCCGCATCCGTTGCGCGGTCAGAAAATCTGGAATGTGCTGGGATGGTTCCTGGCCATTGGCTTGCTGTCCACCGCGTCGGCGTGGATTTTCGTCAGTCAGCTCAACCAACCCCTGAAACGTCTGGTCTACGCTGCGCGGCAACTCGGCCAGGGCCGCAGCGTACGTCTTCCAATCAGCGATACGCCGAGTGAAATGACCGAGGTGTATCGCGCCTTCAACCAGATGGCCGAAGACGTCGAGCAGGCCGGTCGCGAACGCGAGCTGATGCTGGCCGGGGTGTCTCATGACTTGCGTACGCCGCTGACCCGCTTGCGGTTGTCCCTGGAGCTGATGGGCGACCGAAGCGATCTGACGGATGACATGGTCCGCGACATCGAAGACATGGACGCGATTCTCGACCAGTTCCTGGCATTCATCCGCGACGGTCGCGACGAGTCGGTGGAGGAGGTGGACCTGAGCGATCTGGTCCGCGAAGTCGCTGCACCGTACAACCAGAACGAAGAGAAAGTGCGCTTGCGACTGGAACCGATCCAGCCGTTTCCTTTGCGTCGGGTGTCAATGAAACGTCTATTGAACAACCTGATCGGCAACGCCCTGCATCACGCGGGTAGCGGGGTCGAAGTGGCGGCTTATGTGTCGGGGGATACCAGTGCGCCGTACGTGGTGCTGAGCGTCATGGACCGTGGTGCCGGGATTGATCCATCGGAGCTGGAAGCGATCTTCAACCCGTTCACCCGTGGCGATCGTGCCAGGGGCGGGAAGGGCACCGGGTTGGGGTTGGCGATCGTGAAACGGATTGCTTCGATGCATGGCGGCAATGTTGAACTGCGCAACCGTACCGGCGGTGGGCTGGAAGCGCGGGTGCGCTTGCCGTTGGGGTTGTTGTTGCCGCGGGATGCGGTCTAAAGGCGGAAATCTTCAGGGAGTCTAGTGGCCTCTTCGCGAGCAGGCTCGCTCCCACAGTTGAAATGTATCCA
>NZ_JBSVWS010000193.1:0-10112 GCF_054071155.1 Pseudomonas sp. SDO5532_S415
ATAAGACCTGAGTTATTCACAGGTCCAATGTGGGAGCGAGCCTGCTCGCGAAGAGGCCTTGTAAAACAACACATCTGTATCTGGCTCACCCCGGTTAAACCTTCCCGCACCGCTCCATCCTTGATCCAGCTCCCACGCAGGCCTACTCTAGCGCCACGCAATCGTTTCACTCCTCTCCTTGCAGCACCGCTCCGCCCTCACTCCATACCAAGGAGGTTCCCGAATGTTCGATTTCCACCCCCAGCTCAAGCAGCGCTTCGCTGCCTTGCGCACGGGCGCTGAATTCTTTTCCCTGCGTTATGTGCGCGAGTCCGGCCAGTACCTGTCGGTGCGCAAGAACGTGGCGGAACCGCCGAGCCTGCGCCGTGACGAAGGCGCGATGCTGACCGTACGGGTCAACGGCGTCGAAGCCTATGCCGCCACCAATGACCTGTCGCAACAGGGCTTGCAGGCCGCCCTCGAACGCGCCGAACAGCAGGCCCGTCGACTCAAGCCCCACGCCTTGCTGGACCTGCGCGAACAAGCCGTGTCCAGCGACCGCGCCGACTACTTCTCGCCCAACCTCGACCAGCCGTTCCCGTCCCTGAGCGATTGCTATCAACTGCTCGGCGCCGAATCCGCCGCCGCGCCCAAGGACGAGCGCCTGGTGAACTGGCAGGTGAGCATCGGCATCACCCACGTCGAGCAGATCTACCTCAATACCGCAGGCGCCGAACTGCGCCAGGCACAGCGCTTCGTCTATCCCGGCCTGGAAGTCACCGCCTACGACGGCAACGACAGCCAGACCCGCACCTTGGGCCGCGAGAACTTCGGCCAACAGGGCGGCTTTGATGTAATCAGTCGCTGCGGCCTGTTCGGTGCCGGCCCGAAAATCGCCGATCAGGCGCTGCAATTGCTGCTGGCGCCGAACACCCCACAAGGCCCGCGCGACCTGCTGCTGATGCCCGACCAGATGATGCTGCAGATCCACGAATCCATCGGCCACCCGCTGGAACTGGACCGCATCCTCGGCGACGAGCGCAATTACGCCGGCACCAGTTTCGTCACTGCCTGCGACTTCGGCAGCCTGCAATACGGTTCGAAACTGCTCAACGTGACCTTCGACCCGGACATTCCCGAACAGCTCGCCAGCTACGGCCATGACGACGACGGCAGCGCCGCCAGCAAACAATTCCTGATCCGCGAAGGCCTGTTGCTTCGGCCATTGGGCGGTGCGCTGTCGCAATTCCGCGCTGGACTGGACGGCGTCGCCAACAGCCGCGCCTGCGGCTGGAACCGTCCGCCGATCGATCGCATGGCCAACCTCAACATCGAGCCGGGCGATCAACCGCTGGAACACCTGATCGGCAACATCGAACACGGCATCCTGATGAGCACCAACCGCTCCTGGTCCATCGACGATGCGCGCAACAAATTCCAGTTCGGTTGCGAATGGGGCCAGTTGATCGAGAACGGCGAACTCAAGGGCGTGGTGAAGAACCCGAATTACCGGGCGATTTCCGCGCAGTTCTGGAAGAGCCTCAGCGCTGTCGGCGATGCCGGCACCGTCAAGGTCCTTGGCACCCCGAACTGTGGCAAGGGCGAGCCGAACCAGGTGATCCGCGTCGGCCATGCGTCACCGGCCTGTGTGTTCAGCAATGTTGATGTGTTTGGGGGAGACGCCTGATGAGTACGTCCAAAGCTCAAGCCGAATCGTTCAAGGCCTTGGTCAACGGCTTGCGCGAAGCCTTGCGCGAACCGGAACAGTTCACCCTCGGCTATGCCGCCGAATCGTCGGCCTTCGTGCGTTTCAACCACGCCAAGGTGCGCCAGGCCGGGCAGGTCCAGCAGGCGAGCCTCAGTCTGAAACTGATCAACGATGGCCGTCACGCCGACCTCGACATCACCCTGTCCGGCGATCCGCAGGTGGACCGACAACGCCTGGCCGAAGGCCTGCAACAATTGCGCGAAACCCTGCCGCTGCTGCCGCAAGACCCCTATCTGCTGCTCAACTACAACGGTTGGCAGAGCAAGAATGTTCAAGAGCATCCACTGCCGGATACCGAGCAAGTAGTCGCCGAAATCACCCGCGCCGCCGAAGGCCTGGACCTGGTCGGTTTCTACGCGGCAGGTCCGATCAGCCGTGGCTTCGCCAGTTCCGCCGGGGCATTCGGCTGGCATCAGGCCAACAGCTTCAACTTCGACTTCAGCCTGTTCCATGAAAACGGCCAGGCCGTGAAGGCCAGCTACGCCGGGCACGACTGGAGCAATGAGGGTTTTGCCAAGCGCTTCCAGCAGGCCCGCGAGCAGCTTGACTACCTGGGGCGACCAACGCGCACCCTGGCGCCGGGTCAATACCGCGCTTACCTGGCGCCGGCCGCGCTGGAAGAAATCATGGGCATGCTGTGCTGGGGTGGTTTCTCGGCGCAGTCGATTGCCAGCAAGAGCAGCCCGCTGCAGAAGCTCTATGGGGGTGATCAAAGCTTCAGCCCGCTGGTGTCGCTGGATGAAAAAGTCAGTGGTTCGTTGAGCCCGGCGTTCTCCGACGAAGGCTATCCGCGCAGTGATCTCAAGTTGATTGTCGAAGGCAGGGCCGGCGCGCAACTGGTCGGCTCACGCAGCGCCGCCGAGTATGGCCTGACCGCCAACGGCGCCAGCGGCGGGGAATCGCCGAACGCCTTGAACATGCAGGCTGGGGCGCTGCCGGAGGCGGACGTCCTCAAGCAACTGGGCACCGGTTTGTACATCAGCAACCTGTGGTACCTGAATTTTTCGGACCAGCCGGGGGCACGCATGACGGGCATGACCCGCTTTGCGACCTTCTGGGTCGAGAACGGCGAGATCCAGGCACCGGTCAGCACCATGCGTTTCGATGACAGTGCCTACAGTTTGCTGGGCTCGCAGCTGGAAGCGCTGACCGCCGAACGCGAGTTGCTGTTGTCGGCCAGCACCTACAGCCAGCGGGCAACGGCGTCGGCGTTGTTGCCGGGGGCACTGGTCAGCCGGCTGACCTTGACCCTGTAAACACAAATCCCCGGGGCTCCGGGGATCCTGTGGCGAGGGAGCTTGCTCCCGCTGGGCTGCGCAGCGGCCCCAAAACAAGCAACCACGGAACATCTGACACACCGCGTACAGCGGATTTACGACTGCTTCGCAGCCGAGCGGGAGCAAGCTCCCTCGCCACAGAGTTTACTGCCAACCCTGATTCAGCGTTAACAACCGGAATGAGGTCCCATGCCCAACCGCCCGCCTCTCGACCCTGTCACCGCCCGCTGGGTGCCGTGGGTCGTCGCCATTGCCTTCTTCATGCAGTCCCTCGACGGGACCATCCTCAACACCGCCCTGCCGGCCATGGCCGCGGACCTGGCGGAAGACCCGCTGCGCATGCAGGGCGTGATCATCGCCTACATGCTCACGGTCGCGTTGCTGATCCCCGCTTCAGGCTGGATCGCCGACCGTTTCGGCACCCGGAAAATCTTCTTCGGCGCCATTTTGCTGTTCAGCCTCGGCTCACTGCTTTGCGCCATGTCGAACAGCCTGACCCTGCTGATCGGCGCCCGGGCGATCCAGGGGCTGGGCGGCGCGTTGATGCTGCCGGTCGGGCGGCTGGTGGTGCTGCGCGCCTACCCGCGCTCGGAGCTGGTGCGCATCATGGGTTTCATCACCATCCCTGGCCTGCTGGGCCCGTTGATTGGCCCGACCATGGGCGGGTGGATGGTCGAATACCTGACCTGGCACTGGATCTTCCTGATCAACCTGCCAGTGGGAGTAGTCGGTTGCTACGCCGTGTGGAAATTCATCCCGGACCTGCGCGGCTCCGAACGCACCCGTTTCGATAGCCTTGGCTTTGTGCTGTTCGGGGCGGCGATGATCCTGATCACCATCGCCATGGAAGGCCTGGGCGAACTGCATTTACCGCACCTGCGGGTGATGTTGCTGCTGTTCGGCGGCATGGCTTGCCTGGCGGCTTACTGGCTGCGCGCAGGGCATATCGACAATCCGTTGTTCGCACCGTCGCTGTTCAAGACCCGGACCTTCGCCGTCGGCATCCTCGGCAACCTGTTCGCCCGGCTCGGCAGCGGCGCCCTGCCCTTTCTGGTGCCGTTGCTGCTGCAAGTGGCGCTGGGCTATTCACCGTCACAGGCCGGGATGAGCATGCTGCCGCTGGCCGCGGCGGCGATGATCGCCAAGTGGGTGGCACGACCGCTGATCGAGCGCCTGGGCTACCGCATTGTGCTGACCGGCAATACCTTGGCGCTGGGCATCATGCTGGCGAGCATGGGCCTGGTCAGCGAGCAGACACCGTACTGGCTGCTGCTGTGCCTGCTGGCGATCCTCGGGGCGATCAACTCCTTGCAGTTCACCGCGATGAATACCGTGACCCTGATCGACCTCGACGACGCCAGCGCGAGCAGTGGCAACAGCCTGCTGTCGGTGGTGGCGCAATTGTCCCTGAGCCTGGGGGTGGCCTGTGCCGGAGCGCTGCTCGGCGGGTTCACGGCACAGATCGGGAACGATGGCGTTCAGACCGTTTTGGGCGCCTTTCAGCTGACGTTCGTGACCGTTGGCATCATGGCGATGCTGGCGGCGACGATCTTCTCCCAGCTGTCGCGGGAAGACGGACGGCGCGTCAAACGTCCGGAAGAACACATCGAACATTGAGGAGAACATTTGTGGCGAGGGGATTTATCCCCGTTGGGTTGCGAAGCGACCCCAGTGCCCCATCAGGCGAACCGTGCACACAGGTTTTTGCGACGGCTTCGCCGCCGAACGGGGATAAATCCCCTCGCCACAGGTTTGCGTTCGTCCAGAACTTTCGAGGAAAGTGGCCAGAGGCTGGTACACTGCGCGACATTTTGTTTTGCAGGCCAGTCCCGTGACCACCATCGCCACCGCTTTTAATACTTTGCCGCTGTCCGCCGCCATGCTGGCTAACCTCGACTCCCTCGGTTATGCCCAGATGACGCCGATCCAGGCGCAAAGCTTGCCGGTGATCCTCAAGGGGATGGACTTGATCGCCCAGGCCAAGACCGGCAGCGGCAAGACCGCCGCCTTCGGTATCGGCCTGTTGAACCCGATCAACCCGCGTTATTTCGGTTGCCAGGCGCTGATCCTGTGCCCGACCCGCGAGCTCGCCGACCAGGTCGCCAAGGAAATCCGTCGCCTGGCCCGTGCCGAAGACAACATCAAGGTCCTGACCCTGTGTGGCGGCGTGTCTCTCGGCCCGCAGATCGCTTCGCTGGAACATGGCGCACACATCATCGTCGGCACCCCGGGACGCATCCAGCAGCACCTGCGCAAGGGTTCGCTGGTGCTCCATGGCCTGAACACACTGATCCTCGACGAAGCCGACCGCATGCTCGATATGGGTTTCTACGATTCCATCGAAGAAATCATCATGCAGGCCCCGGAACGTCGCCAGACCCTGCTGTTCTCCGCCACTTACCCGGTGGGCATCAAGCAGCTGGCCTCGAAGTTCATGCGCAACCCGCAGCAAGTGAAGGCCGAGGCGTTCCACGACGACACCCAGATTGAGCAGCGCTTCTACGAGATCTCCCCGGAAGAGCGCATGAGCGCGGTGACCAAAGTCCTGGGCCACTTCCGTCCAGCGTCCACCGTGGCCTTCTGCTTCACCAAGCAACAGGTTCAGGAAACCGTCGATCACCTGACCGCCAAAGGCATTTCCGCCGTCGGCCTGCACGGCGATCTGGAACAGCGTGACCGCGATCAGGTACTGGCGATGTTCGCCAACCGCAGCACGTCGGTACTGGTGGCCACCGACGTCGCGGCGCGCGGCCTGGACATTGACTCCCTGGACATGGTGATCAACGTCGAGCTCGCCCGCGATTCGGAAATCCACATCCACCGCGTCGGCCGTACCGGTCGTGCCGGCGAGAAAGGTATCGCCATCAGCCTGGTCGCGCCGTCCGAGGCGCAGCGTGCACAAGCCATCGAACAATTGCAGAAGACGCCGTTGACCTGGGATCAGGTGGACAACCTCACCTCCAAGGGCGGCGGCCCGCTGCTGCCGCAGATGAGCACCCTGTGCATCGCTGCCGGCCGCAAGGACAAGGTTCGTCCAGGCGATATTCTAGGAGCATTGACCGGTGACGCCGGGATCCCGGGTGCCCAGGTCGGCAAGATTGCGATTTTCGATTTCCAGGCCTACGTGGCCGTGGAACGTGGCGTCGCCAAGCAGGCCCTGCAGCGCCTGAACGACGGCAAGATCAAGGGCCGTTCGTTGCGCGTGCGTATTTTGTAAGCGATCTTCCAACCTACGAAGATCCCCTGTGGGAGCGAGCCTGCTCGCGAATGCAATCTGTCAGTTGGCCCATGGTTGACTGACACACCGCTTTCGCGAGCAGGCTCGCTCCCACAGTTTGTTTTGTGGTGAACACTGAGAGGACACCGTTTTGCGCTCTACCGAAGTCGTGATCATTGGCGCTGGCGCCGCAGGGTTGATGTGTGCGCTGACCGCCGCCGGGCGCGGGCGCAAGGTGCTGTTGCTCGACCACGCCAACAAGGCTGGCAAGAAAATCCTGATGTCGGGCGGTGGTCGCTGCAATTTCACCAACATGTACACCGAACCGGGCAATTTCCTCTCGCAGAACGCGCATTTCTGTAAATCCGCCCTGGCCCGCTACACCCAGTGGGACTTCATCGGCATGGTCGCCAAGCACGGCGTGCCGTACCACGAGAAAAAGCTCGGCCAGTTGTTCTGCGATAACAAATCCAGCGACATCCTCGAAATGCTCCTCGATGAGTGCAATCAGGTCGGCGTCAGCCTGCACCTGGACACCTCGATCCAGACCATCGAAAAGCTTGAGAAAGGCTATTTGCTGGATACCACGATGGGGCAGATCACCTGCGAGTCCCTGGTGATCGCCACCGGTGGCCTGTCGATTCCGACCCTGGGCGCCACCGGCTTCGGCTATCAGGTAGCCAAGCAGTTTGGTCACGACCTGCTGCCGACCCGCGCCGGCCTGGTGCCGTTCACCATCACCGATCAGCTCAAGGCGCTGTGCACCGAACTGTCAGGTACATCGGTGGATTGCCTGGTCAGCTGCAACGACCAGAGTTTCCGCGAGAACATCCTGTTCACCCACCGCGGCCTCAGCGGCCCGGCGATTTTGCAGATTTCCTCGTTCTGGGAATCAGGCGATACCGTCGAAATCAACCTGATGCCAGACCACGACGTGCCGACCTGGCTGCAACAACAGCAAGCCGAACGCCCCAACAGCGAGCTGAAAACCCTGCTCGGTGAAATCTTCACCAAGAAGATGGCCAACCTGCTGGCGGATAACTGGTTTGTCTCCAAACCGATGAAGCAATACACCCACGCGGAACTGGCGGACATCGCCGAAAAACTGGCGAGCTGGAAAGTCGTGCCGGCCGGTACCGAAGGCTACCGCACCGCCGAAGTGACCCTGGGCGGGGTGAATACCAACGAGGTCTCATCCAAGACCATGGAGTCGCTGAAAAGCCCAGGGCTTTATTTCATCGGCGAAGTGCTGGACGTGACCGGGCATCTGGGCGGGTTCAATTTCCAGTGGGCGTGGGCTTCGGGTTACGCGGCTGCGCAGTACATCTGATACCTCATTTCTCTAATGTGAAATGCAATCACTGTGGGAGCTGGCTTGCCAGCGATGAGGTCAGTACATCCAACAACTTTGTTGACTGTCAGACCGCTATCGCTGGCAAGCCAGCTCCCACAGGTTTCTTGGCCTGCCTGAAAAATGGAGGCGGGCATTGTTCGGTAAAGGAACAGATTTTGCTGTCAGATGTGATCGCCGCCATTGCGTCGGCGTCATTACTGGCTCAATTTAGCGGCATCGCCTCGGAAGGCCTTCGCATTTCATGTCATCGACCTCGTTCAGTCAGTCTCTGCGTCGCCTTTGGGCGCTGGATAAATTCAGCTACAGCGTGCGGGTGTTCATCGCCCTGACCGGTACCATGGCGCTGTGTTGGTATCAGGATGAAATGGGGCTGCTGATCCCGTTGTTCCTGGGGATTATCGCCAGTGCCCTGGCCGAGACCGACGACAGTTGGCAAGGCCGCCTCAACGCGCTGGCCGTGACGCTGGTGTGTTTCCTGGTCGCCGCGCTGTCGGTCGAACTGCTGTTCCCCTACCCCATCTTTTTCATCATCGCCTTCGCCCTGGCCGCCTTCTGCCTGACCATGCTCGGTGCCTTGGGCGAACGCTATGGCGCGATTGCCTCGGCGACGCTGATTCTGTCGGTCTACACCATGATCGGCGTGGATCAGCGCGGCGGCGCGGTGACCGATGTCTGGCATGAGCCGGTGCTGCTGGTGGCCGGTGCGGCCTGGTACGGCCTGCTCTCGGTGTTGTGGCAGGCGCTGTTTTCCAATCAACCAGTGCAGCAGAGCCTGGCGAAACTGTTCCGGGAGCTGGGTTATTACCTGAAGTTGAAGTCGTCGCTGTTCGAACCCGTCCGGCAGATGGACGTGGAAGCACGGCGACTGGAGCTGGCCCAGCAGAACGGTCGCGTGGTCGCCGCACTCAACGCGGCCAAGGAAATCATTCTCCACCGCGTGGGCAACGGTCGCCCGGGCTCGAAAGTCAGCCGCTATCTGAAGCTGTACTTCCTCGCCCAGGACATCCACGAGCGCGCCAGTTCCTCGCATTACCCTTACAACGCCCTGGCCGAAGCGTTCTTCCACAGCGACGTGCTGTTCCGCTGCCAGCGCCTGCTGCGTCAGCAGGGGAAAGCCTGCCGGGCGTTGGCCGAGTCGATCCAGATGCGCCAGCCGTTCGTTTATGACGCCAGCTTCGCCGAAGCCCTGAGCGATCTGCACGCCTCCCTTGAACACCTGCGCATCCAGAGCAACCCGGCCTGGCGCGGCTTGCTGCGTTCGTTGCGAGCGCTGGCGGCGAACCTTGGCACCCTCGACCGCTTGCTCAGCGACGCCAGCAACCCCGATGCCCTGGCCGACGCGACCGACAGCAGCCTGCTCGACCGCTCACCCCGCAATTTCAAGGACGTCTGGGTGCGCCTGCGTACGCAACTGACGCCGACATCGCTGCTGTTCCGCCATGCCCTACGCCTGCCCCTGGCCTTGAGCATCGGTTATGCGATGGTGCATTTGATCCACCCGTCCCAAGGTTACTGGATCATCCTGACGACCCTTTTTGTCTGTCAGCCGAACTACGGCGCCACCCGGCGCAAACTCGGTCAGCGGATCATCGGCACCGCCATCGGCCTGACCCTGGCCTGGGCGCTGTTCGACCTGTTCCCCAACCCGCTGATCCAATCGTGCTTCGCGATTGCCGCCGGGGTGGTGTTCTTTACCAACCGCACCACCCGCTACACCTTGGCGACGGCCGCGATCACCCTGATGGTGTTGTTCTGTTTTAACCAGGTGGGTGACGGCTACGGTCTATTCCTGCCACGGCTGTTCGATACCTTGCTCGGCAGCCTGATCGCCGGTCTCGCGGTATTCCTCTTCCTGCCGGACTGGCAGGGCCGACGCCTGAACAAAGTGCTGGCCAATACCCTGACCTGCAACAGCATTTACCTGCGCCAGATCATGCAGCAATACGCTGCCGGCAAGAGCGACGACCTGGCTTATCGCCTGGCCCGGCGCAATGCGCACAACGCCGATGCGGCGCTGTCGACCACCCTGGCCAACATGCTGATGGAACCGGGGCATTTCCGTAAGGAAGCGGATGTGGGGTTCCGTTTTCTGGTGCTCTCGCACACGCTGCTCAGTTACTTGTCAGGCCTGGGCGCGCACCGGGAAACCCAGCTGCCGTCGGATGTACGCGAGCATTTGATCCAGGGTGCCGGCGTGAAACTGGCGGTCAGCATCGACGAAATCGCCCAGGGGCTGGCCAGCAAATCCGCCATTGCGATTCAGAGCGATGAGGAAGAAGCGCTGGCCAACGAGCTCGAGCAAATGCCCGATGAAATCGATGAAGGCCAGCGGCTGGTGCAGACGCAACTGGCGTTGATCTGCCGGCAACTGGGGCCGTTGCGGACCCTGGCGGCGCATTTGATCAAGGATACGAGCGAGGATTGAGATTGGCGGCGTCGGATCTGGCGCCTTCGCGAGCAGGCTCGCTCCCACAGGGGAATTGTGTCGATCACACATTACGAATTCACCACTTAACA
>NZ_JBSVWS010000194.1:0-10023 GCF_054071155.1 Pseudomonas sp. SDO5532_S415
ACCCTGTTGGGGGAGAGCCTGCTTGGAAAGGACTTCAACGGCAACGCGTGCTGCAGAGCAAGCGCGGCGTTTCCGGGGCCTTCGCGAGCAGGCTCGCTCCCACAAAAAAGCAGGGGCGGTGGCTCAGAACAGGAAATACCGCTGCGCCATCGGTAGTGTTTCGGCCGGTTCACACCACAGCAACACGCCATCGGCCTTGACCTGATAGGTCTGTGGATCGACGTCGATTTCGGGCAAGTAATCGTTGTGGATCAGGTCGGTTTTTTGCACCTCGCGACAGCCCTTGACCACGGCGATTTTCTTCTTCAAACCCAAAGCCTCGGGCAAGCCGGCTTCTTGCGCCGCCTGGCTGATGAACGTCAGGCTGGTGGCGTGCAGCGAGCCGCCGTAACTGGCGAACATCGGGCGGTAATGCACCGGTTGCGGTGTCGGAATCGAGGCGTTGGCATCGCCCATCAGGCTGGCCGCAATGGCGCCGCCCTTGAGAATCAGCGTCGGTTTGACCCCGAAAAACGCCGGGCGCCATAGCACCAGATCCGCCCATTTACCCACCTCCACTGACCCCACTTCATGACTGATGCCGTGGGTGATCGCCGGGTTGATGGTGTATTTGGCGATGTAGCGTTTGGCGCGGAAGTTGTCGTTGCCAGCGCCGTCACCCGGTAGTGGACCGCGCTGTTTTTTCATCTTGTCGGCGGTCTGCCAGGTGCGGGTGATGACTTCGCCGACCCGGCCCATGGCCTGGCTGTCGGAGCTGATCATCGAAAATGCACCGAGGTCGTGGAGGATGTCTTCGGCGGCGATTGTCTCGCGACGGATGCGGCTTTCGGCGAACGCCACATCCTCGGCAATGCTCGGGTCCAGGTGGTGACAGACCATCAGCATGTCGAGGTGTTCGTCGATGGTGTTGCGGGTGAACGGCCGGGTCGGGTTGGTCGAGCTCGGCAGCACGTTGGCGAAGCCGCAAGCCTTGATGATGTCCGGTGCGTGACCGCCGCCCGCACCTTCGGTGTGGTAGGTGTGGATGGTGCGGCCCTTGAAGGCGGCGAGGGTGGTTTCGACGAAGCCGGACTCGTTGAGGGTGTCGGTGTGGATCGCTACCTGTACGTCGTACTGATCGGCCACGCTCAGGCAGTTGTCGATGCTCGCCGGGGTGGTGCCCCAGTCTTCGTGCAGCTTCAAGCCGATGGCGCCGGCCTTGACCTGCTCGATCAGCGGCTCCGGCAGACTGGCGTTGCCCTTGCCGGTCAGGCCGATGTTCATCGGAAAGGCATCCGCCGCCTGGAGCATCCGCGCCAGGTGCCACGGACCGGAAGTGCAGGTGGTGGCGTTGGTGCCGGTGGCGGGTCCGGTGCCGCCGCCGATCATGGTGGTGACGCCGCTCATCAGCGCTTCTTCGATCTGCTGCGGGCAGATGAAGTGGATGTGGGTGTCGATGCCGCCGGCGGTGAGGATCATGCCTTCACCGGCGATGACTTCGGTGCTGGCGCCGATGGCGATGTTGACGCTGGGCTGGATGTCCGGGTTGCCGGCTTTGCCAATCGCAGCGATGCGCCCGTCCTTGAGGCCGACGTCGGCCTTGACGATGCCCCAGTGGTCGATGATCAGCGCGTTGGTGATCAGGGTGTCGACGACGTCGGCGGCGAGCAGTTGACTCTGGCCCTGGCCGTCACGGATGACTTTGCCGCCGCCGAACTTCACTTCTTCGCCGTAGGTGGTGAAGTCCTTCTCGACTTCGATCCACAGCTCGGTGTCGGCCAGGCGGACCTTGTCACCGACGGTGGGGCCGTACATGTCGGCGTAGGCCTGACGGGAAATCTTCATTCGTTCGCCTTGAGATTCAATTGAGTTTGAAATCGTTCGCTGCGCTCACATTCGCGAGCAGGCTCGCTCCCACAGGGGACGCAATCAAATGTGGGAGCGAGCCTGCTCGCGAAGAGGGCGGTGCTGACAACGCATTAATTTATAGATCACCCATGATCCGCCCGGCAAAGCCGAACACCCGGCGATGCCCGGCCAGATCCACCAGTTCCACCTCGCGACTCTGCCCCGGCTCGAAGCGCACGGCGGTGCCGGCAGGGATGTTCAGGCGCATGCCGCGGCTGGCGGCGCGGTCGAAGGTCAGGGCGTCATTGGTTTCGAAAAAGTGATAGTGCGAACCGACCTGGATCGGTCGGTCGCCACTGTTGGCCACGTTCAAACTGAGGGTGCGTCGGCCAACGTTGAGTTCGATGTCGCCGGACTGGATCTGGTATTCACCGGGAATCATCAATGGGCTCCTTGGAGAATCTTGTAGTAGAGGGCGGTCGGCTTGTAGCGCCCGCTCGGGTCGCAGGCGTAATCGGGGATTTCGCCGGCGCGGGTGTAGCCCAGCGCCTTGTAGAAGTCTTCGGCGGGGGAGCCGGCCTCGGTATCGAGGTAGAGCATGCCGCGTTTGTGTTGCAGGGCGGCCTGCTCCAGAGCCGTCATCAACTGCTGGCCCAGACCTCGCCGCCGCGCATGCTCGCGCACCAGCAATTTCTGCACCTCGGCGCGGTTCAGGCCATTGGCTTTCTGGCACAGGGTCAGCTGTACGCTGGCCTGCACTTGTTCGTCCTTGACCACCACCCACAACAACACATGGCCCTTGTTCAGGTTCTCCTGAACCTCATCGAAATACGCGCGGGCCTGGGTTGCATCAAGGTTGGCCATGAAACCGACGCTGGCGCCATAACCCACTGCATCGAGCAACAGATCAATCAATCCCTGACGGTAGTGCGCAAAGCTTTCAACATTGACGCGTCGCAGTTGGGCGGGGTTCATCGGGCATCACTCCTTGCTGGCACTCGGTGGTTGCGCGCCAGGATTAAGGGTCAGTTGCATAAAGGTCAGGTCCAGCCAGCGTCCGAACTTGGTGCCCACCTGAGGCATCTGCCCGGTGATCACGAAGCCGATACGCTCATGCAGGCGAATCGAGGCGGTATTGCCGCTTTCGATGGCGGCAACCATCACGTGCTTGCCACAGTCCCTGGCGCGTTCAATCAGGGCGTCCATCAGTTTCGGGCCCAGGCCATTGCCACGCTGGTCGCTGCGCACGTAGACCGAATGCTCGACGGTGTGACGGAAACCGTCGAATGGGCGCCAGTCGCCGAATGAAGCGTAGCCCAGCACGTTGTTGTCAGCGTTGACGATGACCAGGATCGGATAGCTTTGCGCCTGCCGCGCGCTGAACCAGGCCTGGCGGTTGCCGAGGTCGACAGCCTGTTCGTTCCAGATTGCCGTGGTGTTGAGCACGGCATCGTTGTAGATGTCACGGATTGCCGGCAGGTCGGCATGCACGGCATCGCGAATGGTGTAAGTCATGGCGGACCTCAGGCGATCGGTTGATGGACGGTGACCAGTTTGGTGCCGTCGGGAAAGGTCGCTTCGACCTGGATCTCCGGGATCATTTCGGGGATGCCTTCCATCACTTGTTCGCGGCTCAGCAGCGTGGTGCCGTAGTGCATCAGTTGCGCGACGGTCTGGCCATCGCGGGCGCCTTCGAGCAGCGCCGCGGAGATGTAGGCCATGGCTTCCGGGTAATTGAGTTTCACACCGCGGGCCAGCCGCCGCTCGGCCACGAGGCCGGCGGTGAAGATCAGCAGCTTGTCTTTTTCACGTGGGGTCAGGTCCATCGTAGAAATCCATCTGGGCAGATTAAAAGGTATTCGAATGTATGAATGCGTTTCCTGTGGGAGCGAGCCTGCTCGCGAAGAGGTCATCACAGCCAGAAAAGATGTCGGCATTGAAATCGCTTTCGCGAGCAGGCTCGCTCCCACACTTGGATTGCATTTCAGGTGCTCCATATTCTGGGTGGGACGGCTTCGCGGCCTAGCAGTGCTGGTCTGAGCAACTTCCATAGCTGGATCAACCAGCCCCGCGCCAACAGGGCTTCGCTGGCCAGGCACCGGGCCACAATCAGTCCCGGCAATTGCGTCAAATCCCCGCGCACGTCATTGGGCAGCGAACGGCATTTCTCCAGCAGTTCGCTATCAATCTCGCCAGTCACCAACAGCGTGGCAAACACCGGTTGCCCGTCCAGCCCAATCGGTGAATCGAGCAAGCCATCATCCCCGACAATGCGCTGGCGCTCATGCCAGAGCAACTGGCCGTCGCGGCGGATATCCAGGTGCGCCTGGAAATGCCCGAGGTCGAAGCGTTCGCCGCTGGCCGGCCGACCCAGGGCCACCACGTCCCAGTAGAACAACCGGGCATCAGCCTCAAGGTCGATCGATGTACTGAGTTCAGCCTGCGCAGCACTGAAAATGATCGTCTCCTGAGGCAGCCATTCCAGTGTCGCACCGGCCGCCACGTTCAAGTCCAGCTGCTGCCAGGCGGGGCCGGCGGCGCGATACCACTTGGCCGCACCCGGGCTGGTGATCTGCGCCCAGGCATCGCGGCCGACGCTGGCCGAAATGTCCAGGCGATCACCCCCGGCGATCCCGCCCGGCGGGTGGACGACGATGTGCTGGCAGACCTCGGGACCTTCGGCATACAAATGCTTCTGCACGCGCAACGGACCGAGATGACGGCGCTGTACCGGGCGTGTGCTGTCGCCGAAACGGGCGTAACCCAGCTCCAGCTCGGCGTGCCAGCTTGGGGTAAACAGGGCAGTGACGGCAGGTAAATTCATGATGTCCAATTATCGTTAGGTTGCTACAGATTAAATCGTGCTCTTATATCGTTACTAGACCACGCACACCCTCGGCTTCCATATTTTCACCGCGACCCTGTTGCACGATCTCGCCCCGGGACATCACCAGGTATTGATCGGCCAGTTCGGCGGCGAAGTCATAAAACTGCTCCACCAGCAAAATCGCCATGTCACCGCGGGCCGCGAGCTTCTTGATCACCGCGCCGATTTCCTTGATCACCGACGGCTGAATGCCTTCGGTGGGTTCATCGAGGATCAGCAGGCGCGGACGGCTGGCCAGTGCGCGGCCGATCGCAAGTTGCTGTTGCTGGCCACCGGACAAATCACCGCCACGGCGTTGTTTCATTTGCAGCAGCACCGGGAACAGTTCGTAGATGAAGGCCGGGACTTCCCGGGCCTCGGCGCCAGGGAAGCGCGACAGGCCCATCAGCAGGTTTTCTTCCACGGTCAGCCGGCCAAAGATTTCCCGACCTTGAGGCACGTAGGCGATCCCGGCATGCACCCGTTGATGTGGCTTGAACGCGGTGATGGATTTGCCTTCCCAGTTCACCGCGCCGCCCGATGCCGGCAGCAGGCCCATCAGGCACTTGAGCAAGGTGGTCTTGCCCACGCCGTTGCGGCCGAGCAGGCAGGTGACCTCTCCGACCTTCACGTCGAACGTCAGGCCGCGCAGGATGTGGCTACCGCCGTAGTACTGGTGCAGCTTGTCGACTTGCAGCATCTCAAACTCTCCCCCGGCCCCCTGTGGGAGCGAGCCTGCTCGCGAAAAGGTCCTGGCAGCCAGCGCTGATGCCGGCTCATTCCACCCGACTAGGGCTCACCACCTGCTCACCCAACCGATATTGATTATTCCCGCTGCGCTTGGCCGCATACATCGCCAGGTCGGCAATGTGGATGAGCCGGTCCATGCTCGGCGCATGGTCGGGAAACACGGCAACACCCAGGCTGGTGCCGATGTGGCGCTGGTCGTTGCCGATGGTCATGGGCGGGGAGAGTTCGATGAAGATTTTCTGGCAGATGCTGCGGGCTTCGTCCTGCAGGCTGATGCCTTGTGGCAGGCCCTGAAGAATGACCACGAATTCATCGCCGCCGATTCGGGCGACCGTGTCGGTTGAACGCAGAATCTTCTTCAAACGGGTGGCGGTGGTGATCAGCACGCGGTCGCCGGCTGCATGGCCGTAACGGTCGTTGATGGCCTTGAATCCGTTGAGATCGACAAACACCAGCGCCACCCTCGTGGCGCTGACGCGTGCCTGTTCCAGCGCCTCGGACAGGCGCTCTTCCAGCACCAGTCGATTGGGCAATCCGGTCAGCGGATCGAAATGAGCCAGGTGTTGCAGGTAACTGGCAGAGGCCTTTTCCTCGGTGATATCACGCACCACGCCCATCATCTTGATCGTTTCATCGCGGTCGTTCTTGACCACGTTGCCGGTTTCCCGCAGCCAGCGGATGGTGCCGTCGGGCCAGATCACCCGGTACTCCTCGTCGTGGTTTTCGCCGGTTGCCAGGCATCGCAATTCGCCGGCCCGGACCCTGGCCCGATCGTCGGGGTGCACGCAGGCGCAAAACAGACTGTAGGAGGGCGTTACTTCGCCGGTCTTGAAGCCGAACATGCCGTAGATCGCGTCCGACCAGTAGAGCTTGTCGGTGTCGACATCCCAGTCCCAGGTGCCGATTCGGGCGAAGTACTGGCTGCGCTTGAAACGCTCGGCATCGCCGTCCTGGCGGATGTTCTGGCCCTCGGCCAGGCTGTTGATGATCGAGCGATATTCGGCCAGCTGTTTACGTAACCCGCGCTCGCGACCGATCAGCACGGCGATCAAAACGAGCATCACCGAGCCCAGGGCAGCGCAGGTCCAGAGCAACATCATTCGCAGGTTGCCATCATGGCGTTGTGAACCGTATGGAGAAGTGGGGGATAGCTTAGTTCAGCCAAACTTCGGCAAACAGCGGCAAACCCTCGTCAAGTGGGTACGATGGTTGCCAATTGCCTGAAAATCTGGGAAAACGGCGCCCATCAAGCCTTTCGGGCAACAAGGATACGAGTGAAAACAATGAATGACGACCTTCAGGTAATCGATCTTCAGGTGGGTGACGGAAAAGCCGCCGTCAAAGGCGCACTGATCACCACCCAATACCGCGGCTGGCTGGAAGACGGTACTGAATTCGACTCCTCCTGGAGCCGGGGCAAACCATTCCAGTGCGTGATCGGCACCGGGCGTGTGATCAAGGGCTGGGACCAGGGCATCATGGGCATGCAAGTCGGCGGCAAGCGCAAGTTGCTGGTGCCGGCGCACCTGGCCTATAGCGAACGCACGATGGGCAAGATCCCGCCGAACTCGAACCTGAGCTTCGAGATTGAATTGCTGGAAGTGCTGACGCGGGATGATTGAAGTCGGGACGATCGCAGCCTGCGGCAGTACCTGTGGAGGTAGCTTGCCGCAGGCTGCTATCTACTGATCTAAATGCTGGAACTAGCGAATCGTGTACCCGCTATCAACCACCCAGTCCTGGCCGATCACGTTGCGCGCACCGTTGCCAAGCTGGAACACAATCACATCGGCGACCGCGCCTGGTTCCAGGAACTGACCGCCGAGCAAGCGCTCATTGACCGTGTTGGCGACAGCGTTCAACTCTTCGTTCTTCAGTCCGAGCGTTGACCAGATGGGGGTCGCGGTAGGGCCGGGAGACACGGTGTTGATACGAATGCCGTGGGGCGCCAGTTCCACCGCCAGGGTACGGGCATGGTGGATCAATGCGGCTTTGGAGGCGATGTAGGCAGCCAGGCCTGGAAAGGTCACTTGCGCGAGGAAGGTGCCAATGAACACCACCGAGGCGGATGCCGCCAGTTGCCCGCGCAGGCAGGCCAGGGTGTTCAGCGCCCCGGCGCCGTTGACCGCCCATTGCCGGTCGAAAGCAGTCAAATCGAGTCCGTCGGCCAGTTCCGCAATGCCGGCGTTCGGCACCAGGAAACTCACGGGCCCCAGGGTCGAAGCCTGGTTTGCCAGCCGCTCCAGGTCGGCCTGCCGGGTGACATCACCGGCTACCCACGACAGCTGCGTCTTGAAGCGTTCGGCCAATTCACCGAGACCGCCGATCTGACGCGACATTGCCAACACGCGGGCACCCTGGGCCAGCAGCCGTTCCGTAACGGCCAGGCCGATTCCGGAACTGGCGCCGGTGACGACGGCCAGACGATCCTGAAAAGCATTGTTCATACACTGGGTTCCTTTTTGGGTAAATGAGCTTTCGCAATACACCTACCAAAAAGCAGGCCAACTGGAAGGGCCTGAAAACATTGGTGTCTATGCGTGATGGTGGTTTTTATGACTCGTTACGCATGCAGTCATTAGGACTTCATATAGTCTTAATGACTGCTCTGATTCTGCAGGCGCGAGCTCTGCTCGCGAGAAGCCCAAAAACGCCGTTGGGCATCTGGTTTAACGCGGAATCGTTAACGACGATCGCGAACGAGTTCGCTCCTACAAGGAGCAATCACGTATCTGAGGCTGTTTTTCAGGACGGCTTTTTAGTAGCGTCGGTGCGCTTCACGACCCATTACGTTGCTCTGGAAGGAAACCCATGTCGCCAATCAACGAATTCATGGAGACGGTCCAACAACTGGACACTGCTTATCGACACTGGACAGGCGCTGGCTTGCCCACCCCCGATTCCCTGAGCGCAGACGAGCGGCTGGCCTGGCTGCATGCCCATGCACCGTACGCCTTGCTGGCCCACGGCACGCAAGCCGATCCGCTTTTTTACTATGTCAATGAGCAGGCGCTGGCCTGTTTCAAGTACCCGCGCGAACAGTTCATCGGCATGCCTTCGCGTTTCAGTGCCTCGCCGCTGGACAGGGAAATGCGTCAGACCTTGCTGGAACAGGTCACCGCCAACGGCATCGCCCATGGCTACAGCGGCTATCGGGTGGATCGCCTGGGGCAAGCCTTCATGATTCACGAAGGCAGCGTGTGGACGCTGATCGATGAGCAGGGCGCTCCCTGCGGACAGGCGGCCTTGTTCTGGCCGGATCCGGAGCGTGTGGGGCTTCTCGCTTAGCTCCACCTTTAGCCAGGCAAAAAAAATCGCCGCCCTCGAAAGCCGAGGGCGGCGATTTTTATTGCGGGTGACGTCAGATCAAACCTTGACGATCCAGCCTGCTGGCGCTTCGATGTCGCCGGTTTGCACGCCGGTCAGCTCTTTGTAGAGCTTCTGGGTGATCGGACCGACTTCGGTTTCGCTGTGGAACACGTGCAGGTGGTCGTTGTAGTTGATGCCGCCGATCGGCGTGATCACGGCAGCGGTACCGCAGGCGCCGGCTTCCTTGAAGTCCGAAAGCTTGTCGATGAACACGTCGCCTTCGATCACTTCCAGGCCCAGACGGGATTTGGCCAGCTCGATCAGCGACAGGCGGGTGATGCCCGGCAGCACCGACGGCGAGTTCGGGGTCACGAACTTGTTGTCGTGGGTGATCCCGAAGAAGTTGGCCGAGCCGACTTCTTCGATCTTGGTGTGGGTCAGCGGGTCCAGGTAGATGCAGTCGGCGAAGTGTGCCTTCTTGGCCTGGGAGCCCGGCATCAGGCTGGCAGCGTAGTTGCCACCGACCTTGGCCGCGCCGGTGCCCTGTGGTGCAGCACGGTCGTAGGAGGAAATCAGGAAGTTATGCGGGGTCAGGCCGCCCTTGAAGTAGGCGCCGACCGGGATCGCAAACACCGAGAAGATGAACTCGGGGGCGGTACGCACGCCGATGTTGTCACCCACGCCGATCACGAACGGACGCAGGTACAGCGCGCCGCCGGTGCCGTAAGGCGGGATGAAGCGCTCGTTGGCGCGGACCACGTCCTTGCACGCTTCGATGAACTGTTCGGTGGACACGTGCGGCATCAGCAGGCGGGCGCAGCTGCGTTGCATGCGCGCGGCGTTCTGGTCCGGGCGGAACAGGTTGATCGAGCCGTCCTTGCAACGATAGGCCTTCAGGCCTTCGAAGCATTGCTGGCCATAGTGAAGGGCAGTGGAGCCTTCGCTGATGTGCAGCACGTTGTCTTCGGTCAGGGTGCCTTTGTCCCACTCGCCATTACGCCAGTACGACAGATAGCGTTTGTCGGTCTTGATGTAGTCAAAACCCAGCTTGTCCCAGTTGATGCTTTCGTTACCCATGACACCCTCTATCACTTAACAACCGCCGAAACGGTTCAAGGCTTCTGACGTTTTTCCGGATGGGCACAACAATACTTCATTCCGGGCCCATTTCGCAGCCCGGACTATCGGATGACAGGCAGATAAATGGTGTTGTCCTTGAGAATTCGCGAGCAGGCTCGCTCCCACAGGGTTATGTGAACGCCATAAATCCA
>NZ_JBSVWS010000195.1:0-9785 GCF_054071155.1 Pseudomonas sp. SDO5532_S415
GGGAATGCATTTCAAATGTGGGAGCGAGCCTGCTCGCGAAAGGGCCAGATCAACCACCACATATTTCTGAATAAAAATATTTTCAACTTTCTGCTGAGGTAAAACCGAACGCCATCCGTGTAGTGACTGAAACTGCGAGTCATTCGCATCCGCTGCGGTTCTACACAGGTCATGAGTCATGAAGTCCAGGGCAAAATCGGGTTCGGTCAAACGATGGTTGAGTGTTTCTGCTTTGAATGTTTCGGCGTTGAGCTTTTCGGCTTTGGCGTTGCTGCCGCTGAGCGTGGCGATGGCCGAGGATGCCAGCGCCCAACAACACACGCAGTTCAGCTTTTCGATGGCCGCCAAACCGCTGCCCCAGGCCTTGAGCGATTTCAGCCGGGTGACGGGCATCAGCGTCGTCTACACGGATGAAGCGCCCTACGGTCTCAATGCGCCGGCCGTAAACGGCCAGATGAGCGCCGAACAGGCCCTGCAGCGATTGCTCAGCGGTTCGGGCTTCACCTACCGACGTACCGATAGCCACACCATGGCCCTGGAACCGCTACCCACCGAAGGTGCCTTGAACCTGGGGGCGACCACCATTACCTCAGTGATGGATCAATCCACGAGTTACCAGCCACCGCCCACCAGTTCGGTGATGCGCACCTCGGCCCCGCTTCAGGAAATTCCGCAGACCGTCAACGTGGTCGCGGCCCAGGTCATTCGCGATCAGGCACCGCGCAATCTGGATGACGCCCTGGCCAACGTCAGCGGCATCACCCAGGGCAACACGCTGGGCAGCACCCAGGATTCGGTGATGACCCGCGGCTTTGGCGACAACCGCAACGGTTCGATCATGCGCGACGGCATGCCGATCGTGCAGGGCCGTGGCATGAACGCGACAGTGGATCGGGTCGAAGTGCTCAAGGGGCCGGCCTCGCTGCTCTACGGGATTCAGGACCCTGGCGGCGTGGTGAACATGGTCAGCAAAAAGCCCGAACTTGAGCAGTACAACGCCTTGACCCTGCGCGGCTCGACCTATGGCGAAGGCAAGAACGGCAGCGGCGGCACTTTTGACAGCACCGGTGCGTTGGGCACTTCAGGGCTGGCCTATCGCATGGTGCTGGATCATGAAGACGAAGATTACTGGCGCAACTACGGCGTGCATCGCGAGACGCTGGTTGCACCGTCGCTGGCCTGGTTCGGCGAGAGCACCCAGCTGTTGTTCGCCTACGAGCACCGCGAATTCCTGACCCCGTTCGACCGTGGCACGGTGATCGATCCGCGTGACAATCACCCGCTGGACATCTCCCGTGATCGGCGGCTCGACGAACCCTTCAACAACATGGAAGGGCGCTCGGACCTCTATCACTTCGAAGCCGATCACGAACTCAACGACAACTGGAAAGCCCACTTCGGCTACAGCTGGAACCGCGAAACCTACGATGCCAGCCAGGTGCGCGTGACCGCCATCGACACCAGGAAGGGCACGCTGACCCGCAGCATGGACGGCACGCAAAATGCGATCAGTACCGACCGGTTTACCACGGCGAGTGTCGAGGGCAACGTCGACGTCATGGGTATGCGTCATGACCTGGTGTTCGGCATCGATGACGAATACCGCAAGATCTACCGCGAAGACCTGATCCGCCAGAAGAGCCTGACTACCTTCAGCTACCTCAATCCGGTGTATGGCCGTGAAGTCGAAGGCACCACCGTCAGCCCGGCCGACAGTGCCCAGACTGATTTGCTGCGCAGCAATTCAGCGTTTTTGCAGGACTCGATCCACCTCACCGACCAATGGATTCTGGTGGCCGGTGCTCGTTTCCAGGAGTACGACCAGTACGCCGGCAAAGGCGTGCCGTTCCATGCCAACACCGACAGCAACGGCCAGAAGTGGGTGCCGCGGGCGGGGCTGGTATATCGCTACACCGACGCATTGTCGTTCTACGGCAGCTACACCGAATCGTTCAAACCCAACTCGACCATCGCGCCCTTGAGTGGCAGCACCGTCGTGCTCGACGGCAGTGTCGCGCCGGAAGAGGCCAAGTCCTGGGAGATCGGCGCCAAGCTTGATCTGCCGGGACGTGTGACGGGCAACATCGCACTGTTCGACATCAAGAAGCGCAATGTGCTGATCGCCAACTCCGAAGGTCCGGTGACGATCTACAGTGCTGCCGGTGAAGTGCGCTCCCGTGGTCTGGAAGTGGATTTGAGCGGCCAGCTCAGCGACCGCTGGAGCATGATCGGCAGCTACGCCTACACCGACGCCGAAGTGACCGAGGACCCGGACTACAAAGGCAAAAAACTGCAAAACGTGGCGAAGAACAGCGGCTCGCTGTCGGCGGTGTATGACTTTGGCAGGATCATCGGCGGCGATCAGCTGCGGGTCGGCGCGGGAGCGCGTTACGTCGGGGAGCGGGCGGGTAACGCCGTGAACGATTTTGAGCTGCCGAGCTACACCGTCGCTGATGCGTTCGCTACCTACGACACTCAGCTCGACGGGCAGAAGGTCAAGTTTCAGCTCAACGTGAAAAACCTGTTCGACCGCACTTACTACACCTCGGCGGCGAGTCGGTTCTTTGTGTCGATGGGGGATTCGCGGCAGGTGATCTTGTCGAGCACCTTGGAGTTCTGATCTGCAACCGCGTCATCGTCCATCGCTGGCAAGCCAGCTCCCACAGGGTTTGCGCGATCCACTTGTGGGAGCTGGCTTGCCAGCGATGGCGGCCTTAAAGGCGCCGAAAAACTTGGGGCTAACGCAAAAAAGCCTGCCGATACTCCCCCGGTGTCCCGCCCACGCTTTGCCGAAACCGATTGGTGAAATGACTGGCACTGGCAAACCCACAAGCCAGCGCAATCTCCCCCAATGGCTGCGATGTCGAACGCAGCAACTCCCGCGCCCGATTCAACCGACGCGCCAGTACGTACTGATGTGGC
This sequence comes from Pseudomonas sp. SDO5532_S415, assembly GCF_054071155.1. Taxonomy (NCBI): domain Bacteria; kingdom Pseudomonadati; phylum Pseudomonadota; class Gammaproteobacteria; order Pseudomonadales; family Pseudomonadaceae; genus Pseudomonas; species Pseudomonas sp. SDO5532_S415. The sequence goes on from NZ_JBSVWS010000195.1 coordinate 2,923, forward strand.
GGCAAGCCGAAGCTCTCGCGGAACATCCGCGCGAAGTGGTATTCCGACAGCGCACACAATGCCGCCAGTTGTCCCAGGCTGATGGCTTCGGCCAAGTGGCCGTCGATGTACTCCACCAGCAACCGTCGTTGATGCGCCGCCAGACCGCCCTTGAGACGCAAGCCCGGGCGCGTGCTGACTTGGCTGAGCAGGGCATGACTGAGCATTTCGTGGGCCAGGCTGCTGGTGAGCAGGCGTTCACCCGGTTCGTCCCAGTTGAGGGCGATCAACTGTCGAAAGCGCAGCGCCTGCTGCGGATCATCCAGAAAGGTTTGTTCGCGCAACTGCAATTCGCGAGGTTCGCGATCGAGCAGCGTGACGCAGCCCAGGGCAAATTGTTCGGGGCTGAAATACAGGTGTGCCAGGCGAATATCACCGTTGATCACCCAGCCGGACTGATGATCGGCGGGCAGGATGCACAACTTGTCCGGGCCACCCTTGGTGCCGGGCTGGTCGCGACGGAAGGTGCCGGTGCCACCGGCGATGTAGCACGACAGCGTATGGTGGCTCGGCGCTTCGTAGTCCTGGGCATCGTGATGGTTGTTCCACAAGGCTGCGGACAGGCCGTCACCGAGCTCGGCGCTGTGCTCGAGGCGAGCATTGGGCGAGCGGTTGAGGGCTTGAAAGACTTGCAGGGTTTCCAGTGCGGACATGATCAGTTCTCTCCAACGCCTTGCATCCTACTCCGTAGACATTCGCCTGCCAGCCCGCCACACGACAAAAGCGCAAGTTTATGCAAGTGCGCCAAGGCGCGGCGCAGGACACTGGGCACCTATCGAGGAGCCTTTGCCATGAACCTGTCTTTGTACCTGTTGACCGTGCTGATCTGGGGCACCACCTGGATTGCCCTGAAATGGCAACTGGGTGTGGTGGCGATTCCTGTGTCGATCGTCTATCGCTTCGGCCTCGCCGCGCTGGTGCTGTTCGCAATGTTGCTGCTCAGCCGAAAGCTGCAAGTGATGAACCGGCGCGGGCATCTGATCTGCCTGGCGCAGGGGGTGTGCCTGTTTTGCGTTAACTTCATGTGCTTTCTGACCGCCAGCCAGTGGATTCCCAGCGGCCTGGTCGCCGTGGTGTTTTCCACCGCCACGCTGTGGAATGCGTTGAATGCGCGAGTATTCTTCGGCCAGAAAATCGCCCGCAATGTGTTGATGGGTGGCGCGCTGGGCTTGCTCGGCCTTGGCCTGTTGTTCTGGCCGGAACTGGTCGGCCACACCGCCAGCCCGCAAACCTTGCTCGGCCTGGGCCTGGCACTGTGCGGCACCTTGTGCTTCTCGGCGGGCAACATGCTCTCGAGCCTGCAACAGAAGGCCGGGCTCAAGCCGTTGACGACCAACGCCTGGGGGATGGCCTACGGTGCGGCAATGCTGTCGGTGTGGTGCCTGGTCAAAGGCATACCGTTCGACATGGAATGGAATACCCGCTACATCGGTTCGCTGCTGTATCTGGTGATTCCAGGCTCGGTAATCGGTTTCACCGCTTACCTGACGCTGGTCGGCCGCATGGGGCCGGAACGTGCCGCCTATTGCACCGTGCTGTTCCCGGTGGTGGCGCTGAATGTCTCGGCGTTTGCCGAAGGTTACCAGTGGACCGCACCGGCGCTGGTGGGGCTGGTGATGGTTATGTTGGGGAACGTGTTGGTATTCCGCAAACCCCGGCCAAGTGTGAGTCCCGTGGCGAGCAAGTTGGCATGAGAAATAAACGATTCAATTATCCTTCGCCACCAGCAGATATATCAGGCCGAGGAACATGTATTCAATGTTGTTTCTTGCCCATTCATAGGCGTTTCGCTGAGCGGAATATTCCATGTCGAACCACTCATTGAGTATGACCACGTAAAAGAATTGGTAAACGAAAATTGCGGTGGTGAAACCGATAATGGCGAATTTCTTGGCTGCATGGAATTCACTCCGTGGGGCTACAAGCTTTCGGTAGAGATGATAAGTTCCAAGCAGAAAACTGAAAGTGAAAATAATCTCGAGCGTTATGATTGCCCAGTAAAAGCGGTGATGGAAGAACGTGGAAGTGACTGCTCGGTAACGTCGAGAGTCATTTCCAACTGTTTCGCTCATGCTGATGATTCGCCCGATGTAGTCAGTGTACGCCGCGTAGTCGGTGAAGTTGTTGATGAGTGTCATTAGTCCGAAAAGCGCCGCCATCAAGACAATCAACACTTTGCTCCGCCTGATGACTCCGGCGGTGGTGAAGTTATTCATGCAAATACTCTCCGAATACACGATCGGTGCTTTTGTTTGTCGGAGTTTATAGGCGTTTTTTGTAAGCCAGCCGAAGACTGAGTTGCAAGTTATGTCTTTGTTGATGTTTAAACGAAGTTGTGGGTGGACTTGATACTTGGGGGCCGGTGGATATTGCCAAGGGGGATGCAAGCGGCACGTCGAACAAGACGTGCCGCGCTTCAATCAACCCTTCCAGACCTGCGGATTGACCAGGTCCTGCGGGCGCTCGCCCAGCAAGGCGCTGCGCAAGTTGCTCAGGGCACGGTTGGCCATCGCTTCGCGGGTTTCATGGGTGGCCGAGCCGATATGCGGCAAGGTCACGGCGTTTTTCAGCTGGAACAGTGGCGACTCGGCCAGTGGTTCTTTTTCGTAAACATCCAGCCCGGCACCGCGAATCCGGTTGTTTTGCAGGGCTTCGATCAGTGCCGGCTCATCCACCACCGGGCCGCGCGAGATGTTTATCAGGATGGCGTTCGGCTTCATCAGCGCCAGTTCGCGATGGCTGATCAGGTGTCTGGTCTTCTCGCTGAGCGGTACCACCAGGCACACGAAGTCGGCTTCGGCCAGCAGTTGGTCCAGGCTACGCAACTGGGCACCGAGTTCCTGTTCCAGCTCGGTCTTGCGGCTGTTGCCGCTGTAGATGATCGGCATGTTGAACCCCAGGCGACCCCGGCGGGCGATGGCCGCACCGATGTTGCCCATGCCGACGATGCCCAGGGTCTTGCCGTGCACATCACAACCGAACAGCGGCGCACCGACGGTGGCTTGCCATTGCCCGGCCTTGGTCCAGGCATCGAGTTCGGCCACGCGCCGGGCACTGCTCATCAACAGGGCGAAGGCCAGGTCGGCGGTGCTTTCGGTGAGTACGTCGGGCGTGTTGGTCAGCATGATCCCGCGTTCGTTGAAGTACGCGAGGTCATAGTTGTCGTAGCCCACCGAGACACTCGACACCACTTCCAGTTTGGCAGCGTTCTCAAGCTGCGCACGACCGAGTTTGCGGCCGACGCCGATCAAGCCGTGGGCATGGGGCAGGGCTTCGTTGAACTGGGCATTGATGTCGCCGTTTTTCGGACTCGGCACAATGACGTCGAAGTCTTGTTGCAGGCGTTCGACCATTTCAGGCGTGACACGACTGAAGGCGAGGACGGTTTTTTTCATGGGTGCAGGCTCGTCGGGCGGAGGAGATTACTGAGCACGCTAACATTCTTCCCGGGATTTATGCGAGTCGCTTAACAGCAGCTTGCGGCGCTTCATCCAGTTATACTGCCGCCTTTCGCGGCTCGCTGACCGGGCCCGACACATTACGCATCACCCGGAGCTTTCATGACTTCCCCGAAACAACCGCCGGTCGCCGAGGCCTTGAGCGACGAGCAGGCAGAGCTGCCAGACAGCGCCGAGTCCAGCACCGATGGCGAAACCAAAGCCGCGATCCCGGCGTTCAAGTTCCCGTTCAAACCGGGTGAACTGGCAGCCGCCAAAGGCTCCAACCAGCCCTGGTACAAGAACGGCGCCAAAAACGGCCACACCAAGACACCGGGCATGGCCCCGCCGGGGACTCGGCGGTCGATGGGCAAGCGCTGAGTTTTAGTTTTGCGGTGCCTGATTTGCCCTCTTCGCGAGCAGGCTCGCTCCCACAGTGGATCTGAGTTGCGCACAAAATGTGTTCACTGAAGAACCCTTGTGGGAGCGAGCCTGCTCGCGAAGGGGCCGGCACAAACAGCAAAGATCCTGGGATCAAGCCGCCCGCAACGAAATAAACGCGTAATTCCCCGGCTCATCCGGCGCCACCTGCGCCCCCGCCGCCGCTACCTGCCCGGCAATATCCTCGCTCGAAACATGGAACTGCCACTCGCTGTCCCACTGCGGCAATGTCTGACCGTCCAGCTCATCGATGATCGTGGCGAACTCGTTCATATCCGGCAGGTAGGCGGTAAAACCATCACCTTTCAACGCCGTGGTCCGAATCCCCAGCAACGCGCAAATCGCGTCCTTCATCAGAATGTCATCGCGATCCGCCTGACGTGAACGCTGGATCAAATCCGACAACTCGCGGTCGACCAGTTCACCGCCAACAATCAGGTCCGGTCCTTTTTCCCACGACTCAGTCGGACATTCCTTCAGGGCAATGTTCAGAGGAATGTGCGGATTGATCTCCATCGGATAGATACGGCACACCAGCGGGCGGCGTTCGTAGATCCTGCAGAGATTGTCTTCGTCAAGATTCCGACAGGCTCCCACGTTGTAGGCGGCAAAGGTGATGGCGACGAAGGCCTCTGCGTCGGCACTGCGGATGACCGCAGAACGGCGTTCGGCGTGTTCACGTTGCTGTGGTGGCAGACCCAGGCCGTTGCTCAGGAAACCTTCCACAAGCACGATCACTTGCCCACCGTCAGCTGCCCACATCCGGGCTTCTGGCAGGGTCAGGGAGACATGGTGGTCATTGCAGCACTTGCCACAGCCTACGCAGGAAAACGTCGTATTCATTGAGCGGTCAGTCGCATCCGAGGGCATGAAACGGCGACAGAATGCCGCCGTGAAGGCCGCTGTCGAAGCAAGTTATGCGCCACTCACTGCGCCTTGGCGGCAGGGCGGACCGAGTCCCACTCGGTGACGTACGCGGTTTTGCTTTTTTTGTTGTAAAGGCACAACTCGGTGCCTTGCGCGCCTTTCATGTGTTTTTGCGGGTACTGACCTTGCAGCAGGAGGGCGGTGTAGCCGACACGGTCATCGAACTGCGCGGCATTGCCGACAGGTTGGGCATTCTTCAGGCCGCTGGCCTTGGTGCAACTGGCGAGTACGGTTTTGTCGTAGGCGGCCCAGGCATCGGGGCTGGAGGCGTGGGCCTGGGTGGTCAGGGCGGTGAGGCAGAGGAGGGTCAGGGCGGCGGCTTTCATAGATCAGGAATCCTTGGATGTGCAATGGCCAAGGTTGGAGTATGCCTGATGGTTTGATGGCGATTATACGGGCCTCTTCGCGAGCAGGCTCGCTCCCACATCCCCTGTGGGAGCGGGCTCGCCCGCGATGGCGGTGGGTCAGACTCGCACAGGTTCCCGGCGGACCGCATACATCCCGGCACTTTCATACAACCGCCGCGCCCGCAGGTTGTCCTCCAGCACCTTCAAATCCACAAACCCTTCCCGGCGCTGCTGAAATACTTTGAACGCATGCAACAGCAACGCGCGCCCCAGGCCTTGCCGTCGAGCCCGCGGATGCACCACCAGATTCTTGATGTAGGCACTGGTCCAGCACTGGCACACGGCGACTACGCCTTCGGCATCGAGGGCAATGAAACACAGGAAAGGATCGTATTCAGGATCAGTCTCAAACTGCTGTTGCCACAGCGTCAACGCGGGTACGCGACCGCCGCCGTCGCGATACCCAAGCTCCATCAAGTGGTGCACAGCTGCAGCGAGTTCGGCGTGGTAATGGGTCAATTGAATGCCGGTTGGCCAGGCCATGTCCGGCACGGCCTCGGCGAGGTCGCGCCGCATCAGCCAGCACCACGTTTCTTCCGGGGCCCCGGCCAAGACTCAATGACCTTGTTCGGCCACAGCCTTGGCCGCTTCGATCAGGCATTTGGTCAGTTCCGGTGACGAAAACTTGGTCAGCACCGCGTTCGCACCGGCCAGACGTGCCTTTTCGCTGTTCATCGCGCTGTCCAGTGAGGTATGCAGCAACACATAGAGATGCGCGAAGTCCGGGGTTTCGCGCAGGGTGCGGGTGAAGGCGTAGCCATCCATCTCGGACATTTCGATGTCGGAGACAATCAGGTTGATCTGCTGGGCGGTGCCTTGCAGGTCCAGCAAGCAATCGATGGCTTCCTTGGCACTGCGCGCCGTGTGGCATTGCAGGCCGAGATTGCGCAGGGTATGCACCGATTGTTGCAAGGCCACCTGGCTGTCATCGACCACCAGGATCCGCGCGTTGCCCAGCACTTCAGCGTCTTCCATGCTGAGTTCGGTGGGTGCCATGTCGATCTGCACCGGGGCAATACCGTGGATGACTTTTTCGATGTCCAGCACCTGCACCAGCGTGCCGTCCACCGAGGTCACCCCGGTAATGTACGAGCGCACGCCACCAGAACCAAAGGGCGGTGGGCGGATGTCAGTGGTCAGGCAATGGACGATTTTGCTGACGGCTTGAACGTGCAAGCCCTGCTTGGAACGGCTGACGTCGGTGACGATCAGGCAGCCACCGTTCGGATCTTCCAGCGGGCGTTCGCCGATGGCGCGGCTGAGGTCGATCACCGACAGCGACGCGCCGCGCAAAGTGGCGATGCCTTTTACGTGAGGGTGCGACTCCGGCAGTTTGGTCAGCGGCGGGCAGGGGATGATTTCACTGACTTTGAGCAGGTTGATCGCCATCAACTTGCCACTGCGCAAGGTGAACAGCAGAAGCGAAAGTGAATCCGCACGGCCTTTGGTGGAGGACATAAGTACCTTCTGAGGAAAAAGGTGACGGACGACCGTGAAGATCGCCAACAGCTATCAATGCCGGGTTATCGACTTGTTGGGGGCAGGCTTTAGAAAATCAGGTGAAGGGTAGACCGCCTTCGCGAGCAGGCTCGCTCCCACAAAGGCAGCGATT
>NZ_JBSVWS010000196.1:0-9620 GCF_054071155.1 Pseudomonas sp. SDO5532_S415
AGGCTCGCTCCCACAATGGAATGCATTTCAACTGTGGGAGCGAGCCTGCTCGCGAAGAGGCCAGCACATTCACCATGAAAATCGAAATGGCCTACGGTTTCTGAAGCACCGTCAACCGAGACCCACCGCGCACTCACTGACTACCGCGTAGGCATTTTTACCGTTGGCACTTCTACGGCAAAAAAACGCCATCGAAGCGTAGTCCCCTTCCTCAAGATGCGACAAAAACCCTACAAAACCTGTCCATTCCAGCCGTCTTGTCGCACCGCAACACAGCCTTCTATAGTCTGCGGCGCGGCTGAAAGCAGTGTCTCGGCCTGCCGAAAACACTCGCCGATTTCGCTCAGGACTCACTCGATGAACGCCCCCGATCCAATGACCGACCGCTACCGCCCCCTCAAATCCAGCTACAGCGAAACCGCAGTGCTGGTCATCGACACCGAGGCCGATCCCTTCGAGATCCTCGACGCCGCCCGCCAACGCGTCCGCGCCGCCAGCGGCCTGCTCGAAACCTTGTACTGCCTGTGCTTCAAACAAGCCGACGCCAGCGACATCCCCAACATCGTCAGCGCGCTGTACCTGCTGACCCAGGACGGCAACGACCTGCTCGACATCGCCCGGCAGCGCCTGCCAAAAACCACCCGCTGACCACCCTCCCCTGTAGGAGCAAGGCTTGCCCGCGAAGAACGATTACACGGTTTACCTGAAGCCCATCACGAAGAAGCAAAGGTCTGTAGGGGTCGCCCTATAAAAGCTTCGGCACGGTCCTACAAAACAAGACAACTTGTCGCCTATCGCTGTCCCGAGGCTAATACCTATAGTCGTGACTGTCGCTATCAGCGACTCGGGCTTGGTCACCCGATGGAACACACAAACGCGTCCGTTGTATGCTGCCGGCATCTCAAGTGTCTGTACGCTTTATGGTGGCTGTGTTTGGGACGCCTTAGGGCGTGCCGGTCTTGTGTGTTCTACCGGTTGACCAACCCGAACACAGTCCGCCTCCATCGCTTGGTCACGATGAAAGCGGTTTCATCTAAAGCATTTGAGAATACATAAAATGAACAAATGGAATCCGTTCACCAACGAACGTTACCTGCCACTCCAAACCAATCTCACCGACACTTCCCCCCTGATCATCGACACAGAAGCCAACCCCCAAGACATCCTCGAAGCCGCCATACAGCGCATCCGGGCCTCGAGCGAGCTCCTCCAAACCTTGCATTGTCAATGCTTCAAGAACGGCGACGTCGAAGACATTCCCCACATCACCCACGCGCTTTATCTCCTGACCCAGGATGGCTGCGACCTACTCAAGGTTGCACAGCAACGCATGTTGAACTGGAAAGCACCTACCTGAAGCAAAGAATGAGAAACGATCAAGAGCAGATTAACTGGCATTATTCTGGCTGTTTTTCAATATTTCAGCTGGAATAATGGCAGTTCGATTACTTGCCTTACCAATCTCTTGTAAAGGTTCCCCCTCACGGTGAAGCGATGCCTTCCTTGCTTAACTGCTATTATTCTGGCAGTTAAGCCTGAAAAGTGAAGGAATATTGGCACATGGCTAAGAAAACCGCTCCACTCTTACCTGCCGCATCCAAATTGCTTGCCGAGTTCGGAGAGCGATTGAAGCTAGCCCGGCTGCGTCGCAAGCTCACAGCGAAACAAGTCGCCGAGAGGGCAGGTATGTCACTGACAACCTTACGTTCACTGGAATCAGGTGGGTCAGGAGTGACCATAGGTGCCTACCTGTCTGTCATGCAGGTACTGGGTCTGGAAAAGGACTTGAGTAAACTCGCTGCAATTGACGAAGTGGGACGCCAATTACAGGATGCTCAGCTAAAACCCGCGGCAACCTCTGCAACAGGCACTCGCCGGCGAGTAAGCAGGATAGGCGCAGTAAAGGTTGTCACTGCCAAAGGCACGGGAGTGATTGAAAGCGACACCAATACATCAGATTTGTCTGCCGAGTTTCCCTTCAACACCCACTCACTTTCCAATCTGTTGACCAAAAAGAAAACCAAGCCTACGACAGGTGAAAAATGACGCTGATCGCGGTGTATGCAGACTGGGAGTCCTTGAAGGGTCCACGGCGCCTTGGCTTCCTGCATGCCAGGAAAGCTCGGTCCACCAACGTTTTCGAATTTGAGTACGACGCTAGCGCACTGACTGATCCCGAGTTGAATTTCACAACGCTGGATCCGCGAATCGGCCTGTTCGAAGGCCGTCAGTTTCCCGGCCAACATCAAACTCGGTTTGGCATATTCGCTGACTCAAGCCCGGATCGATGGGGGCAATTACTGATGAAGCGACGACTGGAGAGAGACATTCGTGAAGGATTGGCTCCAGTGGGAAGCAAGCTCTTCGAATCAGATTTCCTTTTAGGCGTACATGACCTCTATCGAGTCGGAGCGATCCGTTACAAGCTGAATGACGAAGGTAACTTTCTTGATGATCGCGATGGTGTTGCAGCCCCACCCTTCATCGAATTACGTGCACTGGAGCAGGCTAGTCGAGCTCTCGAAAACGACCCGGACAACACGTCACTCGACGGACGCGAGTGGCTGAGGATGCTGATTGCACCTGGCGGTTCACTGGGTGGTGCCCGGCCTAAAGCCAGCGTCGCGGACGAACAGGGTCACCTGTGGATCGCGAAGTTTCCAAGTGCTCGCGATGACTATGATGTCGGAGGCTGGGAGTTGGTGGTCAATGCTTTGGCCAATCACTGCGGCTTACGCGTCGCGACGGGTATTGCTCGACGTTATGCGAGCGATCATCACTGCTTCATGGTCAAGCGATTCGACCGCACCGGACGAGGGGGGCGACTGCATTTCGCCTCAGCCATGACTATGACTGATCGTGTTGACGGTGATGACGCCTCCGGCGGCGCCAGCTACCTTGAACTGGCGGAAGTTCTGATGGAGCACGGCTCGGAAACCAATACCGATCTTCGCGAATTGTGGTCACGAATTGTATTCAACATCCTGGTTTCAAACACCGATGATCATCTGCACAACCACGGTTTCATCCTTGATCCGGGTCATGGATGGCGCCTGTCTGCAGCCTATGACATGAATCCGGTGGCACACGCCGATGGGTTGAAACTGAACATCACCGATGCGGATAACGCGCTGGATCTCGAACTTGCCAGGGAGGTGGCGGAGTATTTCAGGATCAGCCGCCCGGATGCTGAAGACATTATCGAGAGCATCAAAGGTGTCGTCAGCCAATGGCCAACGCTGGCTGGAGCCTTGGGATTGTCGAGACGCGAACAGGACTATATGGCGTCAGCGTTTAGATTGGCAGGGACCTAGTCTCGATTAGAGAAAGAGGTCTACTCCAAACATGCAATGCTATGTTCAATTTGAAACCGGATTACCACCGATGCACCTCGCTCCCAACTTCCCCGACGACCCCACCATGCACCAGCTCGTGCAGTTGCTCCACGAAGAAATCGGCCTCCCCGAACGCAAAACCATCCACCTCACCACCTCGATCAATTTCGACCTCGGCTGCAACGGCGCCGACGCTCAACACTTGATCGAAACCCTGGAAGACCAATTCCACATCGATTTCGTGGATTACGACAGTTATCGCTATTTCCAGCCCGAAGGCTACGATGTGTTCCTCAAGCGCAAAGCCAAGGGTCGCGGCGACAAGGAACCATTGACCATCGGCATGCTCTACCGGGCTATCAAGGCCCAACGCTGGGACACTCGGGAGCTTGAAGGTCTGTAACGTTCCCGGCGCTTAACAATAAGGACATTGCGTGGACGTACTGATGGGGTTGTTGGCCGCCTTGCTGTGGGGCGGCACGGATTTTCTGGTGGGTTTGAACGCCCGCGCAGTCGGTGTCAAACGCGCGGTTTACTTCGGTCAGGCACTGGGCTTTACCATCATGAGCCTGCTGCTGATCGCCTTTCCCGTATTCATTCTGCGGTCCATGGCCGCGCCTCTCGAAACCTGGTTGTTCGGGGTTGTGGCTGCGGTGCTGACCGTATCTGGCGCCCTTGCCTTATCCAAGGCCTTTGCGCTCGGTAAAGCGTCCATTGTGGCGCCGCTGGTGACGTCCTACGGCGTTGTAACCACGCTGTTGTCCTGGGCTGGCGGAGAACAGATCAGCCTGCTCCAGCTGTTGTGTATCGCGCTGTGCGTGATCGGCGTGGTCCTCTCCAGCATTCACTCCGACCCGAAAGTGCCACACACCACTCAAGCGAGCAGTTCCATTGCCTACGCATTGCTGGCGGCAGCGTTCTACGGCACCAGTTTCTGGCTACAAGGCCGCTTCGTCCTGCCGATACTCGGGCCGGTGACGATGCTGTGGCTGGCCTACCTGGTGGGCCTGATTGTGCTGGTGGTGATCGTCCTCAGGATCGATGATGGCCTGAAGATCCCGCCGCTGAAAAACTGCCTGACATTGACCGGCGCGAGCCTGATGAATCTCGGTGGCTTCTCGTCTTTTGCTTGGGGAGCGGTGGCCGGCTCGGTTTCGGTGGTGACGGTGATCAGCACGCTCTCAGGTGGGATCGCGGCGATTCTGGGGTACGTGTTTTTCAAGGAACGGCTGGCGAAGATTCAGGTGTTGGGGATTGTCCTGGTGCTGGTTGGCGCGTTTGTCTTGCACCTGAAGACCTGAAAAACGCACACAAAAAAGCCGCCCCGAAGGGCGGCTTTTTCATTGCGTCAAACCAACACTTACAGCTTAGGACCAGCAGCCTTGATCGCGTCGCTCACTTCGAACTTCTTGAAGTTCTCGATGAACAGGCCGGCCAGTGCCTTGGCGGCTTCGTCGTAGGCGGCTTTGTCGGCCCAGGTGTTGCGTGGGTTCAACAGGCCAGTTTCAACGCCCGGTACGGCCAACGGCACGTCGAGGTTGATGGTGTCCAGGTGCTCGGTCTCGGTACCGATCAGCGCGCCGCTCTGGATCGCTGCGATCACGGCACGGGTGGTCGGGATATTGAAGCGTTTGCCGACGCCGTAGCCGCCGCCGGTCCAGCCGGTGTTGACCAGGTAAACCTTGGAGCCGAAGCCACGGATGCGCTTGATCAGCAGCTCTGCGTATTCGCCAGCCGGACGCGGGAAGAACGGTGCGCCGAAGCAGGTGGAGAAGGTCGACTTGATGCCGCTGCCCGAACCCATTTCAGTCGAGCCCACCAGAGCGGTGTAGCCGGACAGGAAGTGGTAGGCCGCTTGTTCTTCGTTCAGGATCGACACTGGCGGTAGTACGCCGGTCAGGTCGCAGGTCAGGAAGATCACGGCGTTCGGCTCGCCACCGAGGTTTTTCTCGGAACGCTTGGCAACGTGTTCCAGCGGATAGGCGGCACGGCTGTTCTGGGTCAGGCTGACATCAGCGTAGTCGGCGTGCTTGGCGTCATCGATAACGACGTTTTCCAGGACTGCGCCGTGCTTGATGGCTTTCCAGATGACCGGCTCGTTCTTCTCGGACAAGTCGATGCACTTGGCGTAGCAGCCGCCTTCGATGTTGAAGACAACGCCTTCGCCCCAGCCGTGCTCGTCGTCACCGATCAGGTAACGGCTTTCGTCGGCGGACAGGGTGGTCTTGCCGGTGCCGGACAGACCGAAGAACAGGGTCACGTCGCCTTCTTCGCCGATGTTGGCGGCGCAGTGCATTGGCAGCACGTCGGCAGCCGGCAGCAGGAAGTTCTGCACCGAGAACATGGCTTTTTTCATTTCACCGGCGTAACGCATGCCGGCGATCAGCACTTTCTTCTGTGCAAAGTTGATGATCACGCAACCATCGGAGTTGGTACCGTCACGCTCAGGTACGCACTCGAAGTTGGCCACGTTGAGCACCTGCCATTCTTCACGACCCGCCGGGTTGTACTGGGCCGGGTTGATGAACAGGCAACGACCGAACAGGTTCTGCCAGGCGGTCTGGGTGGTCATCTTCACAGCCAGGTAGTGCTCGGAAGCCGCACCTACGTGGACATGGGAAACGAAATGCTCTTGCGCGTTGTTGAAGGCCTCGACGCGAGCCCACAGGGCATCGAACTTGTCGGCCGGGAACTTGCGGTTGATCGGGCCCCAGGCGATGGCGGCCTGGGTGGTCGGCTCATCAACGATGAAACGATCGACTGGCGAACGGCCGGTACGGTGACCGGTGCGAACAACCAGTGCGCCGGTATCGGCAAGCTCGCCTTCACCGCGGTTCAGGGCTTCTTTAACCAGATCATCAACACTCAGATCGGTGTACACGGCGTTATTGGCTTGCGTCATGAGGTTCCCCGTCGGCCAGTGGCCGAGTGCTCCAAACGTTTTGTAGTAGAAAGTCGTGCACTACTACCGCGAAAAAAGTGGGCCGGATTATGCCAGAAAAGCCCAAAAAGAGTAGGGTCCTCCCGTCGTAACGGCGTTAATCTGGCACAAACCAGTGAATTTACCTGCGCTGAACCGTTTTAGTGACGGGTATCTGACGGTGAGTCGACACCCGCGCCGGCGAACAATTGAGTGACATCGGCGGCATCAAACAGGTATTGCTGGTTGCAGAACTGGCAGTCAATTTCGATATTGCCACCGTGTTCAACCACCAGTTTTTGCGCGTCTTCCATACCCAGACTGACCAGCGCATTGGCTGAACGTTCGCGCGAGCAGCTGCAGCGGAAACGCAGTTTTTGTACATCGAACAGTCGCACTTGCTCTTCGTGGTAGAGACGATGAAGCACGGTTTCGTTGTCCAGGCCCAACAGCTCATCGGCGGTCAAGGTAGTAGCCAGGGCGGTGAGGTGCTGCCAGCTGGCGGCGCGCTCTTCTTCATCTTTCAAGCGATCGGCGGGCAGCTGCTGCAGCAACAGGCCACGGGCGCGACGGCCATCGGCGCAGAGCTTGATGCGCGTACCGATCTGCTGCGACATGACGAAATAGTTGGTGAAACAGTCAGACAACGTTTCACCGTCTAGATCCACCACGCCCTGATAACGCTGGCCCTGCTTAGGGTCGATGGTCAATGTCAACGAGCCATCCGGCATCAAGTCGGCCAGGGTGGCATCGGGGGCAATCCGGTCCGCCTCGTAACGGGCCAGGCCACGGATGTCGCGCTCGCTGGAACACTCGATCATCAGCAACGGAATCGGGCCTTCGGAACGGGCCTGAAGGATCAGCAACCCGTCGAACTTCAAGGTGCCGACCAGCAACGCCGCCGCCGCCATCAGTTCGCCGAGCAGTTGTGCGACCGGCTCCGGATAGGCGTGTTTGGCGAGGACTTCAGCGTAGCTGAGCTCCAGCGAAACCATCTCGCCGCGGGTGTCGCTGTCATCGAAGATGAAGCGTTGGGTGAAGTCGTTATCCGGTAGGTCGGTCATAAGTCTGGGTATCTGAAGTGGAGACAAAAGTGGTTACAGAATTCGAATTTACGCCTTGGCCATAGCGCCCTGCTGTCTGGTTATGGCTTACAGGCCGGCAGCTGTGCTGCGCTTTACGACGAATGGCGCTGCCAATGGCTCATGTAGGGTAGGCGAATTACCCCATATGGCTACGCGCGAGCACAATTACAAGTCTTTGCCTGTTTGAGTGATGGACGGACCCGATCATTCATTCGTTGCTGCTGCCATGAAACTTGAACAGATCCCGCCGTTGTTTTTTGCTCGGCTTGCCATCGGTGCTCACACCCAGGGCACCTGCCTTGCGCTGGGCCGCGGCATTTTCGCGCTTGGCGATGCTGGCTTCGGTTTCGGCGTACAGCGTCTGCGCTTGCGGGGCGCCACGGCGCACGATCGACAGCGCCTGAACCACCACCGTGCGCTCATCGAAACCGGTGCGAATCACGAACTCATCGCCGATGCGTGGCTCCTTGCCCGGCTTGCAGCGCTCACCACGGCAGTGCACCTTACCGCTTTCGATCGCCGCCTTGGCCAAAGCGCGGGTCTTGTAAAAACGCGCGGCCCACAACCATTTATCGAGACGGACTTTGTCGTCCTCTTCGTTTTTTTGTGCCATGGGATTTCCTCGTTCTGAAATATTGGTGAACTGTACTACCGTTCTCTCGTACCAAGAATTACGTCGTCCCGGATTACAATGCTGACATTCCATAACCTCATTGCGAAGCTGGAAATCCCGGCCGTCGATATCTGTCGCCTTTTAACCATTATTCTGCGTGAATACCGCGAATTCGGCCGCCTGCGGCCACTGCGGTTTCTACCGGTTGAGCAATTTTGAAGACATTTGACCATTTGACCGTTGTCGGTCTGCGCGAGTGGGTGGCGCTTCCTGATCTGGGAGTCGCCGGCCTTCGGGCAAAAATCGACACCGGCGCGAGCACCTCCAGCCTGCATGCGACCGACATCGAGACATTCGACCGCGACGGCGAGCAATGGGTGCGCTTCACGGCGCACCTGGGCACGGTGGTGCAGTTGCGTCACCGGCGCTGTGAAGCACCGCTGGTAACGATGAAAACCATTAAAAGCTCCAACGGTCACGCGCAGGTGCGATACGTGATCAGCACCACCCTGGCCCTCGGTGATCGGGTCTGGCGGGTCCAGTTCACGCTGGCCTGCCGCAAGTCCATGCGTTATCGCCTGCTACTCGGTTCCAAAGCCCTGATCGACGGCCAGTTGGTGGTCAATCCGGGCATCAAGTATGTACAAGACAAGCCGGTGTTCCCGGTATCTACCCTCTCCACAGGTGTTGCATGAAGATCGCTGTGCTGTCGCGGAACCCGCGTCTGTATTCCACCCGTCGCCTGGTCGAAGCCGGTACCGAACGCGGCCATGAAATGGTGGTGGTCGATACCCTGCGCGCCTACATGAACATCGCCAGCCACAAGCCGCAGATCCATTACCGCGGCAAACCGCTGGAAGGTTTTGACGCCGTGATCCCGCGAATCGGTGCGTCGGTCACGTTTTATGGCTGTGCCGTATTGCGCCAGTTCGAAATGATGGGGGTTTTTCCACTCAACGAATCGGTGGCCATCGCCCGCTCCCGGGACAAACTGCGCTCGCTGCAATTGCTGTCACGCCGCGGGATTGGTTTGCCGGTCACCGGTTTTGCCCACTCGCCGGACGACATTCCCGACCTGATTGAAATGGTCAACGGCGCGCCACTGGTGATCAAGGTGCTGGAAGGCACCCAAGGCATCGGCGTGGTCCTGTGCGAGACCGCCACGGCGGCTGAGTCGGTGATCGAGGCGTTCATGGGCCTCAAGCAAAACATCATGGTTCAGGAATACATCAAGGAGGCCGGCGGTGCCGACATTCGCTGCTTCGTGGTGGGCGACAAGGTGATTGCGGCGATGAAGCGCCAGGCCAAACCCGGCGAGTTTCGCTCCAACCTGCATCGCGGCGGCAGCGCCAGCCTGATCAAGATCACGCCGGAGGAGCGCATGACGGCATTGCGCGCAGCGAAGGTCATGGGACTGGCGGTCGCGGGTGTGGATATCCTGCGCTCCAATCACGGGCCGCTGGTGATGGAGGTGAACTCATCGCCGGGGCTGGAAGGGATCGAGACCACCACTGGGAAGAACGTGGCGGGGATCATCATTGAGCACCTGGAGAAGAATGGCGGGCCGAATATGACGCGGACCAAGGGTAAGGGGTAACCCGAGCCTTTGCGGTGGCAAGGAGGCCGCTTTCGCGAGCAGGCTCGCTCCCACAATGGATACATTTCAA
>NZ_JBSVWS010000197.1:0-9541 GCF_054071155.1 Pseudomonas sp. SDO5532_S415
TGGTTCTATGTCGTAGATCCCCTGTGGGAGCGAGCCTGCTCGCGAAGAAGGCGCCGCGATCTCAGGGCTTGAGTGCCTTCTTCGGGTAGATGTCATACCGACTGGATTTGCCATCCAGCGCATGACTCGGCTTGGGCCCTTCAATGCACGGCGCCTTGCGCGGGCGTTTGACCACGACCCGGTGCGTGGCCAGGGCCAGTGCAGCTTCAAGCAATGCCGGCGCATCCGGGTCATCGCCCACCAGCGGCCGGAACAGGCGCATTTCCTTTTTCACCAGCGCGGTTTTCTCACGGTGCGGGAACATCGGGTCGAGGTAGATCACCTGCGGCGGCTCACCCTCCCAGTTGCGCATCACCTCGATCGAATTACCCTTGAGCAAGCGCATGCGCGCCACGATCGGGGCCACCTCGAAATCTTCCGCGCCACGGGCCAAACCATCTTCGAGTAACGCCCCGATCAACGGCTGACGCTCGATCAGACTCATCTCGCAGCCCAGGCTGGCCAGCACGAACGCGTCCTTGCCCAGCCCGGCCGTGGCATCCAGCACCCGCGGACGCACGCCCTGAGCAACGCCCACAGCCTTGGCGATCATCTGCCCGCTGCCACCGCCGTACAACCGGCGATGGGCCGCGCCACCTTCGACGAAGTCCACCCGCACCGGCCCCGGTGCATCCGGGCCGAGCTGTTGCAGCTGCAAGCCCTGATCGCCCACCTGCAACGCGAACTCACCGTCATCCACCTGCAGCGGCAGGCCCAGGCGCTCGGCCCAGTGCTCGGCCTGTGGCTGAAAGGTCGCGCCCAAGGCTTCGACATGGATGCGGCACGCCGCCGGTTGCTCAATCATGGGAAAACACGCTCAAAAAATTAATGATCGGCAAAAACTGCCGATAACAAAACTATCGAGCATTTTGCCAGAGCTGAGCGTCGACCGAGAGAAATGTCAGACATTCAACCCACATTCACAGGTTTTATCTCGCCCTACGGCGACTACAACCTGCGAAACACCCAGGCACTGAGCGGCGTCAGCCACATCTGGCAGGATTTCTTTGCCCGGGCGCTGGCCGAACAGTCGGGTGAAGTGCTGCCGCAATCGCTGAATTTTCCACCGGTGGATCTCGAAAGCCCGGTCGAACCCACTGTCGGCAGCGATCTGCTGGCACACATCATTTCCCAGCGCGAATGCGACGTGAAGGACACTGAAATTCGTCCGCCCGAGCCGCTGTTCCTGCCGATTGCCGAATTTGAAATGGACCTGGCCGACAAGCCGTTCCCACCGTTCCCGCCGGAAGAAATCGTCGCCCAGCAGAAACAGCAGGACTTCGAAAGCGGCTGGGTGCGTCCGATTGTACTGACCGCCGGCCAGCCTTTGCCGGAAGCTGGCCCGGCACCGCAACCGCGTCCGCTGCACTTGCCGATCGCCGAGTTCGAACTCGACCTACTGGACAAGCCCTTCCCGCCGTTCTCGCCTGAAGAACTGGTCGAGCAACAGAAACAACTCGATTTCGATAATGGCTGGGCGCGCCCGATCATCCTGCAGAACCTGCGCCTGGCGGCCTGATCATCGACAACGCCACCACGGTCCGACGTCCAGATGAAAGTGATTGCGATGGGCGGCGTTGTAATCCGGACTCAACACCACGCTGAACAAACCGCAGGCGCCATCGCGGACCTGCCTTAGAAACTGCGCATCCTGATTATCCTTGGGCCAATCCTTGAGTACGCTGATGGCTCGACCATCGGCCAGGCGGAAACCGGCAATGTCCAGCGCATTGGCCGATGCATGCTGGCTGAGCCTGCCATTCTCACGGCCATAGACGTTGCGGCAGGCAAAGCTGCCCAGATGATCCACCCGCGCGACCGCCTGCCCATAGACCGCTTGCGCCGCCGGTTGCAGGGCGTGATGCTCGAACAGTGCAAACGACACGGCCAGGCGACAACTGGCGAGGAAACTGCTGCTCAGCGCCACATCGCCGCCCTGTACACGCAAGGCATCGGTCAGCGGACACTTGGCGTCGGGGCTGTCTGCCTGACGGGTCACGCGCAATCCTGAACTGCTCAAAGCCTGGTCACACAGCTGCGGGTCATCGCGCAGGCGCATCAGTTTGTAGCGGGTCAGCAGATTCGGTGACGCCTTCACATCCAGCGGCGCCCAGGGATTCCACTGCGGCGGCAGCGACACCCATCCCCGCCAGACACTCACCCCCGCCGCGCCGATGACCGACAGCATCAGCAACAGCCACCACCGCAACCGCATCGTCAGCCTTTGAACAATTGATTGGCTTGGGCGTACGGCATGGACCGCGACGTGAACCCGAACGTGCCCGATTTCTGGATCTCTTCGGCGGCGCGGTAGAACTCGCCCAGCGCCGCCAATGCCAGCGCCGAGCCGACGCTGATGCGCTTGACGCCCATTTCGCCAAGCTCCTGCACCGTCAGCTTCAAGCCGCCGGACATCAGCACATTGACCGGTTTCGGTGCCACGGCGCGGACCACCGCCAGTACGTCTTCGGCGCTGCGCAGACCCGGGGCGTACAACACGTCCGCGCCGGCTTCAGCAAAGGCCTGCAAGCGGCGGATCGTGTCATCAAGATCAGGATTACCATGCAGAAAACTCTCGGCCCGGGCCGTCAGTGTGAAAGGGAAAGGCAAGCTGCGAGCGGCAGCGACGGCGGCCTCGATGCGCGCCACGGCATGCTCGAAGCAATAGATCGGGCTGTCATCACGGCCAGTGAAGTCCTCGATGGAGCCGCCGACGGCACCCGCTTCGGCGGCCCGCACAATGCTTTTGGCGCACTCGGCAGGATCATCGGCAAACCCGTTTTCCAGATCAACCGCGACCGGCAGGTCGCTGGCGGCGACAATCGCCCGGACGTTGGCCAGGGTGTCGTCCAGGGTCAACCCGCCATCGGGACGACCCCGGGAAAAAGCGTAACCGGCGCTGGTGGTCGCCAGCGCCTCGAAACCCAGGCTGGCGAGCATTTTTGCCGAGCCGGCATCCCAGGGGTTGGGGATCACAAAAACACCATCACGTTCGTGCAAGGCTTTGAACGCATGGGCTCGAAGGGTTTGCGCATCCATTGGCAGGCTCCTGAAAAAGGCGAACGAATCCGCCTTCAGAGCAGGCCAAGTTGCTCGGCGGCGGGCTCTCTGTATAGCTCAGGCAGCGCCGGCAAGCCAGGTAACCGCAGCATCAACCGGGCGTGGAAACGTTGCGCCAGTTTCGCCGCCAGCACGTTGTCGGCGGTGTGCAGGAAGATATAGGGCGTGCGCCCCTCTTCAATCCACAGGGCGATTTTCTCCACCCACGGCAACAGAAACGGATCGTTGGCTTCCAGCTGTGGGTGGCCGATGAAGCGCACTTGCGGGAACGGGGTAAACGCCGCTGGACGCGGTGGGACCCTGGGTTTTTTCGATTGGGCGTGCAGTACCGAAGGATCGGTGGACGTACAACTGAACAGCGCGCGCGGATCCAGGCAAATGCGCTCGACGCCGCGATCCAGCAACAGGCGATTGAGCATCCGCTCGCTGTCGCCCTTGGCGAAGAAATCGTCATGCCGCACTTCTACCGCCAAGGGTCGCTGCAAGGCATCGATAAATCCAGCCAGCTCGTGCAAGCGCTGCGGCGTGAAACTTTTCGACAGCTGCAACCACAGCGGCGAAACCCGCTCACCGAGTGGGCTGAGCAATTGGGTGAAGGTTTCGGCAGCCGTCAGCTGTTCACGCAAGTCACCGCCGTGGCTGATGTCGCCGGGGAATTTGGCGGTGAAGCGAAAGTGCTCGGGCATGGTGTCGGCCCAGCGCTGCACGGTGCCGGCAGCCGGGCTCGCGTAGAAGGTCGTGTTGCCTTCCACGGCGTTGAATACTTGTGAATAGAGATCGAGAAACTCGGCGGGTTTGGCGTCTGGCGGATACAGGTAATCGCGCCAGGCGTTTTCACTCCAGGACGGACAGCCGAGGTAGTAAGGCAGCATCAGATGTACAGGTCGAGCCCCATGACTTCCGCATCCCAGTCAACGAAACCGGCGGTGCTGAGATAGCTGGCCAAGGCCATCGCCACACTTTTGCTCATGGCGCGGTGGTAAAGCATGTCTTGCTGACGGGCAGGCAGATTGCTCAGGCGTTGCGCGGACGCTTTGGCGCGGGCGGCGAGTTGTTCTTCGGAGGGAAATTCCAGCTCGCCCTCGATATCGACGGACTCATCTTCCACCACGTGGCCTTTGCGCGGCTTGCGTTTGATGGGGTAGGACTGAGAGGAAATGCCGTCTATACGCATAATTGCATGCTCGGTATCAGTGATGGCAGTTTAGTGGCGCACAACCCACTTCGCAAACCGCCGAGTGATAACTAGAACACATAAAAGACAAAAGGTTTAAAAGCGGGGGTTAGAAAACGACGATTGGCTGGAATCGGCTCTTTGTGGCGAGGGAGCTTGCTCCCGTCCGGCTGCGCAGCAGTCGTGAAACTGCCTGCACATTATGCCTGTGGAAATCTGGGGCTGCTTCGCAGCCCAGCGGGAGCAAGCTCCCTCGCCACAGGAAAGCGGGGAGATCAACGTGCCTTTGGCGTCGCCACTTTATCGCGCAAATACACCGGCTGCGCCTCATCGGCGACGATCGCCTCACCGCGCTCCCAGGCAAACCGCGCCAGCGTCAGCAAGTCTTCGGCGTGAGGCAACATGCCCGCGTCCTGGCCGATCAGGTTGACGCCAATACGCTCGCCATAGCCCCAACCGGTGCCCGCGCCGAACCATTCGCCGCTGGCATCGGCCGGCAATGCGGCGGACTCGGGTGGCAGCACAGCTTCAGCACCGACCAGCCGCATCTCCCCCGCTGTCTCGCGATAGCAGCCCCAATACACCTCGTCCATGCGCGCATCAATGGCGGCAGCCACCTGGCTTGCACCGTGTTCGCGATAAGCGCGCTGGGCCAGTACGGCGAGGTTCGACACCGGCAGTACCGGACGATCCAGGGCAAACGCCAGGCCCTGCACCACGCCGATCGCGATGCGCACGCCCGTGAATGCACCCGGCCCGCGACCGAACGCAATGGCATCGACCGCCTGCAACGTGGTCCCGGCATCGGCCAGCAATTGCTGGATCATCGGCAGCAGCTTCTGCGCATGCAGGCGCGGGATCACCTCGTAATGGCTCGTCACTTTGCCGTCATGCAGCAAGGCAACGGAGCAAGCTTCAGTCGCGGTGTCCAGGGCCAGCAAGGTGCTCATCGATGTTTCCGTAAGATGGGTGGTAAAAGAGGGATCAGAAAAAAGTGCGTCAGTATAAACAACTACGGCCCGCAAGCGGGCCGTGGATGATGCAGCGAATCAGGTTTTTCAGCTCAGGGCTGCCAGCACCTTGGCGGTGATCGCTTCAACCGAACCGACACCTTCGATGTGGCTGTACTTCGGCTTGCCGTTAGCAGCCGACAACTTCTGGTAGAAATCCACCAGCGGCTTGGTCTGCGAGTGGTAGACCGACAGGCGATGACGCACGGTTTCTTCAGTGTCGTCCTTGCGCTGCACCAGTTCTTCACCGGTGATGTCGTCTTTGCCAGCGATTTTCGGCGGGTTGTAGACGATGTGGTACACGCGGCCGCTGGCCTCGTGAACACGGCGACCGGCGATGCGTTGCACGATCTCTTCGTCTTCCACAGCGATCTCGACCACTGCATCCAGCTCCACGCCGGCCGTCACCAGGGCTTCAGCCTGAGGAATGGTGCGCGGAAAACCGTCGAACAGAAAACCGTTGGCGCAGTCGGACTGTGCGATGCGGTCCTTGACCAGGGCGATGATCAGGTCATCGGAGACCAGGCCGCCGGCATCCATGATGCTCTTGGCCTTGATGCCCAGCTCGGTGCCGGCCTTGACCGCCGCACGCAGCATGTCGCCGGTGGAGATTTGCGGAATGCCGAATTTTTCAGTGATGAACTTAGCCTGAGTACCTTTACCGGCCCCGGGAGCTCCCAGCAGAATGACGCGCATCGATGTGCTCCTCAATTTTTATATGGATAACGTCGGATTCGCCTCGTGGGGCCAATCTCAAAAAATAGGGTCGTGGCCGCCCAAACGGCCAAAGGCTGATCAAGATACACAGCAGGCTGCGCCCACACAAGCCGCCAAAAGTCGGAGAAACCGCCCCTTCCGGTGACCATCCGGCGCGGTTTCCCAAGTCGCAACCCCATCATTAACTGTCGCCTGGCCGCACTTTTATAGCGGCCAGTCATCGGCGTCCGACGTACGCATCGCACGCCTGCCCCCACGGCAAAAACCTTAGCCGGTATTTCGCAATCCGGCGGCAATCCCCGCCACAGACACCAGCAGCGCCTGTTCCACCGGGCTGCCCTGCGCTTGATCCTGTTGCCGCGAACGGGCCAGCAACTCCGCCTGTAATAGATGTAGAGGGTCGAGGTAGGTGTTGCGCAAGCGGATGAATTCCAGGGTATCTGGGCTATGTGCCAGTAGCTGCGACTGACCGGTCATCCCCAGGACGATCGAGCACGCCTGCGACAATAGGTCGCGTAAGTGCGCACCCAAAGGAAGCAAGTCCGGCTCGACCAGACGCTCGTCGTAGGACCGGGCGATGTCCGCATCGGCCTTGGCCAGCACCATTTCAAGCATATCGATACGCGTGCGGAAGAATGGCCATTGCTCTCGCATCTGCCCCAGCAGCTCACCCTCGCCCCGCTCCAGCGCCTTGCTCAAGGCGGCTTCCCAGCCGAGCCAGGCCGGCAGCATCAAGCGGGTTTGGGTCCAGCCGAAGATCCACGGGATCGCCCGCAGGCTTTCGATGCCGCCGGCGCGACGCTTGGCCGGACGGCTGCCCAGCGGCAGGCGCCCGAGTTCCTGTTCCGGGGTCGACTGGCGGAAGTACTCGACGAACTGGGGATTTTCCCGCACCACTGCACGGTAAGCGCTGACACCATCGGCGGCCAATTCGTCCATCAGATGCCGCCATTCGGGCGTGGGCGGCGGCGGTGGCAACAGGGTTGCTTCGAGCACGGCGGCCAAATATAGATTGAGGTTTTGCTCGGCGATGTCCGGCAGGCCAAATTTGAATCGAATCATTTCCCCCTGCTCGGTGGTGCGGAAACGCCCCGCCACCGAACCGGGCGGCTGCGACAGAATCGCCGCGTGCGCCGGGCCGCCACCACGGCCCACGGTGCCGCCGCGACCGTGGAACAACAGCAGCTCCACCTGTTGCTCACGGCAGATGTCCACCAGACGCTCCTGCGCCCGATACTGCGCCCAGGCCGCCGCCGTGGTGCCGGCGTCCTTGGCCGAGTCGGAGTAGCCGATCATCACTTCCTGCGGCCCTTGCAGGCGCGAGCGATAGCCCGGCAACAGCAACAGTTTTTCGATCACAGGTCCCGCGTTGTCGAGGTCGGCGAGGGTTTCGAACAGCGGAACCACACGCATCGGCCGCAACACACCCGACTCTTTGAGCAGCAGTTGCACCGCCAGCACATCGGAAGCAGCACCGGCCATGGAGATCACATACGAACCGAGGGACGCCCCCGGTGCAGCAGCGATTTCCCGGCAGGTGGCCAAGACTTCGGCAGTGTCGGCCGACGGCTTGTAGTGGGTCGGCAGCAGCGGCCGACGGTTGTTCAGTTCGCGCGTCAGGAAATCAATGCGTTCATCTTCGCTCCAGTCCTCATAACGACCAAGGCCAAGGTAATCGGTGATTTCAGTCATGGCCGCGCTGTGTCGCGACGAGTCCTGACGCACATCCAGACGCACCAGGAACAGGCCAAACGTCACTGCCCGACGCAGGCAATCGAGCAACGGACCATCGGCAATCACGCCCATGCCGCATTCATGCAGCGAGTGGTAGCACAGCTCCAGCGGATTGAGCAGGTCGCGGTCGTCTTGCAGTACGTCGGCGGTGGCAGGCGTCGGTGTCGTCAACGCGGTGTGCGCCCAGTTGCGCGTGGCGCGCAGGCGCTCGCGCAGTTGCTTGAGTACCGCACGATAGGGTTCGGCACTGTCGCCGGCCTTGGCCCTGAGTTCTTCACTGGCCTGCTGCATCGACAAATCAGCCGCAAGGTGATCGACATCGCGCAGGTACAAATCGGCGGCCATCCAGCGCGCCAACAACAGCACTTCACGAGTGACGGGAGCGGTGACGTTGGGATTACCGTCGCGATCGCCGCCCATCCACGAGGCAAAGCGAATCGGCGCGGCTTCCAGCGGCAAGCGCAGGCCGGTGGCGGCGTGCAAGGCCTGGTCGGCCTTGCGCAGGTAATTGGGGATGGCTTGCCACAGCGAGTGTTCGATCACCGCAAAGCCCCATTTGGCTTCGTCGACGGGTGTCGGGCGGGTGCGGCGGATTTCTTCGGTGTGCCAGGCTTCGGCGATCAGGCGCTGGAGCGTCGACTTGATCTGCTCGCGCTCGGCAGTGGTCAGGTCACGGTGGTCCTGGGCCGCCAGTTGCGCGGCGATGGCGTCGTACTTCTGGATCAGCGTGCGACGGGCAACTTCGGTCGGGTGAGCCGTGAGAACAAGCTCGATCTCCAGCCGCCCCAGTTGCCGTGCCAGGGACTCGGCGCCATGACCTTCGGCGCGCAAACGGGCGAGCAGCTCCGGCAGCACCCGCGCTTCGAACGGCGCGCCTTGGGATTCTTCCCGGCGGTGAATCAACTGGTACTGCTCGGCGATGTTGGCCAGGTTGAGGAACTGGTTGAACGCCCGGGCCACCGGCAGCAATTCGTCTTCAGTCAACTGGTTGAGGCTGGCGCTCAGCTCGGCGTCCATGGAGCCGCGCCGGTCAGCCTTGGCGCCCTTGCGGATCTGCTCGATCTTGTCGAGGAAATCGTCCCCGTACTGTTCACGAATGGTGTTGCCCAACAGCTCACCCAACAGGTGAACGTCCTCGCGCAAGCGTGCATCAATATCGGTCATCAGCAATTCTCCAGCAAAAATCCGGGCGGCCAAGAAATTCATGCTCTTGAGCTAGAGAGTGCCGCTCCAGGCCGCTTCTTACAACCCAGACGACGAAGGGTCTTTAAAGCGCCAAGGCAGAAGCTAGTCTGAACAGTAGGCCGTACAACGGCTTTCGCCGGCCAATGCCGGATATTTCCGGCCTGCCATGAGCAGGCGCGTCATGAGGTCATTATGAAAATTCGCGAGCTTGCCCATCATTGGGAAGAAAACGCCAAGGGTCGCCTGACCGACACCGGCTACTCGATTCACCTGGATGTCGAAGCGGCTGCCAGGCTGGCGGCGATCATTGAGATGTACCCTAAACGGCAACCCGAAGAACTGCTCGGCGAACTGATTGGCGCCGCCCTCGAAGAACTGGAAAAGAGCTTTCCGTATGTAAAGGGAACGACGGTGGTGGCCACTGACGAAGAAGGCGATCCACTGTACGAAGACATCGGTCCGACCCCGCGCTTTCTCGCCTTGTCCCGTCGTCATCTGCATGATTTGTCGGCCGGTCACGACAAGCAGAAACACTAAGTCCCCCTCCAGCGATCCCCTGTGATCCTCTGTGGGAGCGAGCCTGCTCGCGAAGGCGTTGTATCAGTCAATATCAATGTTGACT
>NZ_JBSVWS010000198.1:0-9479 GCF_054071155.1 Pseudomonas sp. SDO5532_S415
TTGGAATGCATTCCAATGTGGGAGCGAGCCTGCTCGCGAAGGCGTCAGCTCAAACAACACCTCATTGTTTGCCCAACGCAAAGTTGGGTAACGCCCCCACCGGCTGATTGAACCGGAACGGTATCGACACCAGCCCCATCCCGGTATTGCGCTGCACCGCGAAGTGCAGATGCGGCCCGCTGCTGTTGCCGGTATTGCCTGACAGTGCCAGCGCACTACCCACTCCCACCCGCTGCCCCTCGCGAACACTGACCGAGCCCTTTTTCAGGTGCAGATACACGCCCATGGTGCCGTCATCGTGCAGCACCCGTACGAAATTGCCCGACGGGTCGGTGCCGCGTCCGGTCTGGCGGTTTTCGGTTTTCACCACGACTCCGCCACGGGCGGCGACGATTGGCGTGCCCACGGGCATGGCGATGTCCATGGCGTAACGGTTCTTCGGCCCATAGTGGCTGTACTGGCCATTGGCACCCTGACTCAGGCGAAACGGCCCACCTCGCCAAGGCAGCGGATAGCGATAGACCATGGCGGCTCCTGACGGGTCGCCCAGGGAGTATTCGAACCTTGGGGTATACACCAGCGGCTTTCCGGGGCGGCTGGCCTTGAGCAGCGCCAGACGAATGCTGCTGCGTGCGGGCATCACCCGACGGATCGGCCGACTCGGTGCGCCGCTGACGTTGTTCAGGCCGGCAAAACTCAGTTCGATCTCTACCGGCGCATACAGGTCATTGCGCACAAACACGCTGTCCATGCCTTTGAGCTTCTTGATATCGAGGTACACCTGACGCTCCAGGTGCTCGTCCATGCGATCGCGAAAGACGAACACCTTGGCGCCCTTGATGGGGCGATCGCTGTAGGAGACCACGCCATTGGCGTCGGTGGACGTGTAGATCGTCATGGCCACAGCCGAGGTGGATGCCATGAAAAGACTACAGAAATACAGCAGGCGCGCGTACATGGGCAGGGTTCTGTCGAGTAAGGCCTGGGAAGGAGCCTAGCAGCTGCAATGGACCCGGGTAGTCGGCAGATGTTTCAAGATGGGTGGATCAGGGTGATGTGTGGTGCAGGTGATGGCCCCTTCGTCGGAACGCCGCCCGGAGCAAGCCCGCTCCCACAGGTTCAGCGGCAATCCTGCGGGAGCGGGCTTGCCCGCGAAGGCTGACTAACAGGCGATACGGGATCAAGCGCCCGGAATAAAGTGCTTCTGCGCCGTGCCCCGGGCAATCAATCGGGAGATGTAATCAAGCTTCTGCGCATCCTGATCGACGAAGCGGAAGGTCAGTTGCAACCATTCGCTGTCAGGTTTCTGCTCGTGGGCGACGATGGCGTGCAGGTAGCCGTTCAGGCGCGCCGTTTCGGCGTTGTCGCCCTGCTCCAGGTCGAGTACGGCGCTGTCGAGCA
The DNA here is from genome assembly GCF_054071155.1 of Pseudomonas sp. SDO5532_S415. Taxonomy (NCBI): domain Bacteria; kingdom Pseudomonadati; phylum Pseudomonadota; class Gammaproteobacteria; order Pseudomonadales; family Pseudomonadaceae; genus Pseudomonas; species Pseudomonas sp. SDO5532_S415. Next base: position 1,402 of record NZ_JBSVWS010000198.1, read on the forward strand.
CTTGCGGCAGGGTGTCGGCACGTTTGACCACCAGCAGCGCTTCCTTGAGGCTCAGGGCCTTGATCACGCATTGCTGAATGCCGTTCGGCAAGCGCAGTTGACCCTGGCCACGCCCTCCCACGGCGGCCGCAGCGGCTACCGGGGCCTTGACCGGTGGGCTGTTGAGCAAGCCACGGGCTGGAGCGGCTGCCGCAGCAGGCGCCGGTGCAGTGGGCGCCACCACGGCGGCCTTGCCACCGGTCAATGCATTGAGCGAGTCATTGCCGAATGCCGAGCTGGTTTTGGTATTGGCGGTGTTCATCAAGGAGTCCAGCTTGCCGACCTTGTGCAGCGCCTGCTTGACCTTGGTGATCAATTGCTCGTTGGTGAATGGCTTGCTGACATAACCGGATACCCCGGCCTGGATCGCCTGGACGACGTTCTCTTTGTCGCCACGGCTGGTCACCATGACGAACGGCATGCTTTTGAGGCTGTCCTGCTCGCGGCACCAGGTCAGCAGTTCCAGGCCGGACATTTCCGGCATTTCCCAGTCGCACAGAACCAGGTCGAACGCTTCCCGAGCCAGCAGGGCCTGAGCCTTCCTGCCGTTGACGGCGTCTTCGATCCGCATGCCCGGGAAATAGTTACGCAGGCATTTTTTTACCAGGTCACGAATGAACGAGGCATCGTCCACGACCAATACACTGACCTTACTCATCCATAACCCCTTTAAAAAATCCCGGCAAGCATACCGCTTTGCTGATGGCACTTTGCCAAAAACCTTCAGTCACGCCGGCACTTTTCGTTCGCGGGTGCTGCTTTTCGAATTCGTAAGCCACAAACAAAAACGCCCGGCCAAAGGGCCGGGCGCGTCCTGGGGCAACCTTACTTATCGTCAGCTTTGCCCGGAACATTAGCGGTTTCGCCACTTGTTCCCTCAACTTCTTCCTTCATGCGTTTAAGGCCCAGGTGACGCACGTCAGTGCCGCGCACCAGGTAAATCACCAGTTCCGAAATATTGCGCGCATGGTCACCGATGCGCTCCAGCGAACGCAGCACCCAGATGATGCTCAAGACCCGCGAGATAGAGCGTGGGTCTTCCATCATGTAGGTCGCCAGCTCACGCAGGGCAGTCTTGTATTCGCGATCAATGATCTTGTCGTACTGCGCCACCGACAACGCCAGGTCGGCGTCGAAACGGGCAAAGGCGTCCAGGGCATCGCGCACCATGTTGCGGACCTGGTCGCCAATGTGGCGCACCTCGACGTAACCGCGTGGCGCTTCACCTTCTTCGCACAGCTGAATGGCGCGACGGGCGATCTTGGTCGCTTCATCACCGATGCGCTCCAGGTCGATCACCGACTTGGAGATGCTGATGATCAGGCGCAAGTCGGATGCCGCCGGCTGGCGACGGGCCAGAATGCGCAGGCATTCTTCGTCGATGTTACGTTCCATCTGGTTGATCTGGTCGTCGATCTCGCGCACCTGCTGGGCCAGGCCGGAGTCGGCCTCGATCAGCGCGGTCACCGCGTCGTTGACCTGCTTCTCGACCAGCCCGCCCATGGCCAGGAGGTGGCTGCGCACTTCCTCAAGCTCAGCGTTGAACTGCTGGGAGATGTGATGGGTTAAGCCTTCCTTCGAAATCATCTTTTGCTCCGCGATAGCTGTGAGCTGCAAGCTACAAGCTGCAAGCTGTTTTGTGTCGTACTCGAACCGCTCTTACTTGCCGCTTGAAGCTTGCGGCTTGCAGCTGTACGGCTAGCCGTACCGCCCGGTGATGTAGTCTTCGGTCTGCTTCTTCGCCGGATTGGTGAACAGGGTGTCGGTGTCGCCGAACTCCACCAGTTTGCCCATGTACATGAACGCCGTGTAGTCGGAAACCCGCGCGGCCTGCTGCATGTTGTGGGTCACGATGACGATGGTGAACTTGGATTTCAGCTCGTAGATCAGCTCTTCGACTTTCAGCGTCGAGATCGGGTCGAGTGCCGAGCAAGGTTCGTCGAGCAGCAGCACTTCCGGTTCCACGGCGATGGTGCGGGCAATCACCAGACGTTGCTGCTGACCACCGGACAGTCCCAGTGCCGACTCGTGCAGACGGTCCTTGACTTCGTCCCACAGCGCCGCGCCTTTCAACGCCCACTCAACGGCTTCGTCGAGTACACGCTTTTTGTTGATGCCCTGGATACGCAGGCCGTAGACCACGTTCTCGTAGATGGTTTTCGGGAACGGGTTCGGCTTCTGGAACACCATGCCGACACGACGACGCAGCTCCGCCACGTCTTCGCCCTTGCGGTAGATGTTGTTGCCGTACAGGTTGATCGCGCCTTCGACACGGCAGCCATCGACCAGGTCGTTCATGCGGTTGAACGTACGCAGCAGCGTGGACTTGCCGCAGCCGGACGGGCCGATGAAGGCGGTCACGCGCTGTTTCGGGATGTTCATGCTGACGTCGTACAGCGCTTGTTTATCGCCGTAGAACAGGCTCAGGCCCGGCACTTCAATGGCCACGGTTTCCTGCTCGAGGCTCAGGCTCTGTTTGTCGCGACCCAGGGCCGACATGTTGATGCCGTGGGTATGTGCTTCGTGCTGCATGGGGTCTCACTCCGTTCGTAGCTGCAAGCTTCTAGCTGCAAGCTGCAAGTTTTTGAGCAAAAGCGGCATGCAGCATTTACTTGCCGCTTGTAGCTTGCCGCTTGTGGCTTATCAATCAGCTATCCAGCGCCTTGTACTTCTCGCGCAGGTGGTTACGGATATAAACGGCCGACAGGTTCAATGTCGCAATCACCAACACCAGCAACAGCGCTGTGGCGTATACCAGCGGCCGCGCGGCTTCGACGTTCGGGCTCTGGAAGCCGACGTCATAAATATGGAAGCCCAGGTGCATGATCTTCTGGTCCAGGTGCAGGTACGGGTAGTTGCCGTCCACCGGCAGCGACGGCGCCAGTTTCACCACACCCACCAGCATCAGCGGCGCCACTTCACCCGCGGCGCGGGCCACGGCGAGGATCATGCCGGTCATCATCGCCGGGCTGGCCATCGGCAGCACGATCTTCCACAAGGTTTCGGCCTTGGTCGCGCCGAGGGCCAACGAACCTTCACGCACGGTGCGAGGAATCCGCGCCAGCCCCTCTTCGGTGGCCACGATCACCACCGGCACCGCCAGCAGCGCCAGGGTCAACGAAGCCCACAGCAGACCCGGCGTACCGAAGGTCGGCGCCGGCAAGGCCTCAGGGAAGAACAGACGGTCGAGCGAGCCACCCAGCACATAGACGAAGAAGCCCAGACCGAACACGCCATAAACGATGGCCGGAACGCCCGCCAGGTTGTTCACCGCGATGCGGATCACCCGGGTCAGGGTGTTCTGCTTGGCGTATTCACGCAGGTACACCGCCGCCAGCACGCCAAACGGGGTCACGATCATCGCCATGATCAGGGTCATCATCACGGTGCCGAAGATCGCCGGGAAAATCCCGCCTTCGGTGTTCGCTTCACGCGGGTCATCGCTGAGGAATTCCCACACCTTGCTGAAGTAGAAACCAATCTTGGTGAAGGTGCCCATGGCGTTCGGCTGATAGGCGTGAACCACTTTACCGAGGCTGATTTCGATTTCTTTGCCATTGGCATCACGGGCGGTCAGGCTGTCGCGGTTGAACTGCGCGTGCAGATCGCCCAGACGGGCCTCGATGTCCTGATAACGGGCATTGAGTTCGGCGCGCTCGGACTCCATGTCCGCTTGCGCGGCTGGATCAAGCTTGCCTTCCAGTTCCAGTTTGCGGCTGTGCAGGCGGATGCGCTCGAGACCGGCGTTGATCGCGCCGATGTCGACCTTTTCCAAAGTCTTGAGTTGCGCGGCCAGCTGATTCACGCGGTTGATCCGCGCTTGCAGCTCGGGCCAGGCAGCTTCGCCTTCGGCGATCACCTTGCCGTCCTGTTTGACGTTGACCAGGTAACCGTAGAAGTTGCCCCACTCGCGACGCTCCAGCGCCATCAATTCGACCGGGTTTTTCTGATTGGTCAGCCACTCGCCAACGATCCAGGTGAAGTCGGTGCCGTTCAGGTCACGGTTGCCGACCTTGATCAGCTCACGGGTCATGAACTCCGGGCCTTCATCCGGCACCGGCAGGCCAGCGCTTTTCAGGCGCGCGCGCGGCACTTCTTCCTTCTGTACCACTTCGCCGATGACCAGGTGATTGGCCTGGCCCGGCACATCGTAGCTGGCATGCACCAGATCCGCCGGCCAGAAGTGACCCAGACCGCGCACGGCAATCACCGCCAACAGGCCAATGGTCATGATGACCGCGATGGACACCGCGCCACCGCTGATCCAGACGCCCGGGGCGCCGCTCTTGAACCATCCTTTCAGGGAGTTCTGTTTCACAGACTTCTACCTTTCTTAAAGCGACGAGTATTTCTTGCGCAGACGCTGACGAATCAGTTCCGCGAGGGTGTTCATGATGAAGGTGAACAACAGCAGCACCAGCGCCGAGAGGAACAGCACGCGGTAGTGGCTGCCGCCGACTTCCGACTCCGGCATTTCCACCGCGACGTTGGCCGCCAGGGTGCGCAGGCCTTCGAACAGGTTCATTTCCATGACCGGGGTGTTGCCGGTGGCCATCAGCACGATCATGGTTTCACCCACCGCGCGGCCCATGCCGATCATCAGCGCCGAGAAGATGCCCGGGCTGGCGGTAAGAATCACCACGCGGGTCATGGTCTGCCACGGCGTGGCACCGAGGGCCAGGGAACCGAGGGTCAGGCCACGCGGTACGCTGAACACGGCGTCTTCGGCAATGGAGTAGATGTTCGGGATCACCGCAAAGCCCATGGCCAGACCGACCACCAGTGCGTTGCGCTGGTCGTAGGTGATGCCCAGGTCGTGGGAGATCCACATCCGCATGTCGCCGCCGAAGAACCAGTTCTCCATGTACGGGCTCATGTACAGCGAGAGCCAGCCGACGAACATGATCACCGGAATCAGCAGGGCACTTTCCCAGCCGTCAGGGACTTTCAGGCGGATCGACTCAGGCAGGCGGCTGAAGGTGAAACCGGCGACCAGAATGCCGATCGGCAACAACATCAGCAGGCTGAAGATGCCCGGCAGATGCCCTTCCACATACGGCGCGAGGAACAGACCGGCGAAGAATCCGAGGATCACCGTCGGCATTGCTTCCATCAGTTCGATCACCGGCTTGACCTTGCGGCGCATGCCCGGGGCCATGAAGTACGCGGTGTAGATCGCAGCGGCGACAGCCAGAGGCGCGGCCAGCAGCATGGCGTAGAACGCAGCTTTCAGGGTGCCGAACGTCAGCGGGGACAGGCTCAGCTTCGGTTCGAAGTCGGTGTTGGCGGCAGTCGATTGCCAGACGTATTTAGGCTCGTCGTAGTTCTCGTACCAGACCTTGCTCCACAACGCGCTCCACGACACTTCCGGATGCGGGTTTTCCAGCAGCAACGGTTGCAGTTTGCCGCCCTGCTCCACGATCACGCGGTTGGCCCGTGGCGACAGGCCGAACAGGCCTTGGCCTTCGACCACCTGGTCCACCAGCAAGGTGCGGTGGGCGGTACTGTGGAACACGCCAAGCTTGCCGGAAGCATCCAGGGCGACGAAGCCCTTGCGGCGCTCTTCGGCGGTGATTTCCACGATTGGCGTGGTGCCCATCTGGAAGGTGCGGATTTGCTTCAGGCGCTGTTCGCCATCCGGATCGCGCGCCATGAACCACTGGGCCAGGCCACCTTTGGAATCACCGAGGATCAGCGAGATGCCGCCTACGAGCTGAGTACTGGCGGTAATTTCAGCGTCACCGTTTTCCAGCAGTTTGTAGCGTCCGTTGAGGCTCTTGTCGCGCAGGCTGAACACGTCGGCCTGGGCACGACCGTTGACCACATACAGCCATTGCTGGCGCGGGTCGACGAAGATGTTCTTCACCGGCTCGGTCATTTGCGGCAGATCGATACGCTTCTGCTCGTTGGTGATCTCGCCGGTCATCATGTTTTCTTCGCTGGTCAGCGACAGAACATTGAGTTGCGAACCGGTGGAACCGACCAGCATCAGGGTCGAATCGTTGGCGTTGAGGCTGACATGCTCCAGCGCACCGCCGGTTTCGTTCAGCGCGATCGGGGTTTCGCCGTAAGGGTATTCGATGGCCGGCGAGATGGTTTTCTTGCCGTCCGGATAGCTGACTTTATACGTGTGACGGAACACCAGGGCCTGACCGTTGGAAAAACCCACGGCGACCAGCGGGTGACCGGGTTGATCTTCGCCGATGGACGTTACGCTGGCGCCTGCAGGAACCGGCAGATCAACGCGCTTGAGTTCAGCGCCACTGTCGATATCGAAGAACAGTGCCTGGCCCTTGTCGGAAACCCGCATGGCGACCTGGTTCTGCTCTTCAAGGGAAAACATCAACGGCTTGCCGGCATCTTGCATCCAGGCAGGCGTGATGGCGTCCTTGGCAGTCAGGCTGGCACCCTGAAACAGGGGCATGACCACGTAGGCAAGGAAGAAGAAAATCAGCGTGATCGCCGCCAGAACGGCGAGCCCGCCCACGAGGACGTACCAGCGAGTCAGGCGATCCTTGAGCGCGCGAATGCGGCGCTTGCGTTGTAGCTCAGGCGTATTGAAATCAATTCGCTTGGGGGGATTTGTAGTCATTGTGGAATTGGCCAGATCATTCATTCGCACACCCTAGCGATCCTGTATGACAGAAAGATGACAGTGCAGTGACGCAACAAATCCGCCGCCAGCGGGAACTGGCAGTGGACAGAGAATTTGGGAGGGCCGGGTTGCCGGAAATGGCAACCCTGAGCCGTTGTAGGAGCGAGCTTGCTCGCGAAGATGGAACATTCAGACACATTTTCTGTGGCTCGACTTCCATCGCGAGCAAGCTCGCTCCTACACAGGTCCGGAGTGAACTCCGGACCTAGGGTTTTACTTTTTTGCTACGTTGTTACCTTCCTGCAGACCCAGGTCAGCCAGTGCTTTTGCAGCAACCTTGGCTGGCAGTGGGATGTAGCCGTCTTTCACTACAACTTCCTGGCCCTGCTTGGACAGAACCAGTTTCACGAACTCGGCTTCCAGCGGGGCCAGAGGCTTGTTCGGGGCCTTGTTGACGTAAACGTACAGGAAGCGCGACAGCGGGTACTTGCCGTTCAGGGCGTTTTCTTCGGTGTCTTCGATGAAGTCGGTGCTGCCTTTCTTGGCCAGGGCCACCGTCTTCACGCTAGCGGTTTTGTAGCCGATGCCCGAGTAACCGATGCCGTTCAGCGAGGAGCTGATCGACTGCACGACCGAAGCCGAGCCTGGTTGTTCGTTGACGTTTGGCTTGAAGTCGCCTTTGCACAGGGCTTCTTCCTTGAAGTAGCCGTAGGTGCCGGATACCGAGTTACGACCAAACAGTTGAACCGGCTTGTTGGCCAGGTCACCGGTCACGCCCAGGTCACCCCAGGTTTTCACGTCGGTTTTAGCGCCGCACAGACGAGTGGACGAGAAAATCGAGTCAACCTGTTCCATGGTCAGGTGCTGGATCGGGTTGTCCTTGTGCACGAATACAGCCAGGGCGTCCACGGCAACCGGGATTGCGGTTGGCTTGTAGCCGTACTTCTGCTCGAAGGCAGCCAGTTCGGTGTCCTTCATCTTGCGGCTCATCGGGCCCAGGTTGGAGGTGCCTTCAGTCAGCGCAGGTGGCGCAGTGGCGGAGCCGGCGGCCTGAATCTGGATGTTTACGTTCGGGTATTCTTTTTTGTAGTTCTCAGCCCAGAGGGTCATGAGGTTGGCCAGGGTATCGGAGCCGACGCTGGACAGGTTGCCCGACACACCAGTGGTCTTGGTGTAGCTCGGGATAGCAGGGTCAACAGCGGCAACCGCGTTGGCAGTCGCAACGCCAGCAGCGACAAAAGTCATTGCCGCCATCAAACGCTTCAGTTTCATGCCTTACTCCTAGCAGATAGGGTGTGTTAAGTCGGGGCCAAGTATCAGCAGGCCGTGTGAACACTCTATGGCTGAAATATGACAATTGGATGAAAGGCCAGTATTCGAGTTTTTCCTGGATGATTCATGGCGCTCCAATCGCCAGCAGGCTGGCTCCCACATTGGAATGCAT
>NZ_JBSVWS010000199.1:0-9462 GCF_054071155.1 Pseudomonas sp. SDO5532_S415
TGGGCGCCATCATAGCGCCCGATTGAAGTGTCCAAAATCATTAGGCCAGTTCAGCTCGCTCGCGAAAAACCCGAGGGCGCCGCTGGGTATCTGGTTTCACGCGCCATCGTTCACCACCATCGCGAGCAAGCTCGCTCCTACAGTCCATCCGTGTCGTACGCAAAGCCTCTGTAGGAGCGAGCTCGCTCGCGAAAAACCCGAGGGCGCCGTTGGGTATCTGGTTTCACGCGGTCAGCGCTCAAAGCCAGGCTTTGACTTGCGCGCAGACCGCCTGGGTCGAGATGCCATAGCGGTCATGCAGCGTTGGCAAGGCTCCGGCATCGAGGAACGCATCGGGCAATGCGATCTGCCGGAAGGTCGGCGTCACTCCGTTGCGCAGCAGCACACCGGCGACCGCTTCGCCCAGACCACCGATGATGGAGCTGTTTTCTGCGGTGACCACCAGGCGACCCGGTTTGCGGGCTTCAGCCAGAATGGTTTGCTCGTCCAGGGGTTTGATCGTCGGCACGTGCAACACGGCGACATCAACCCCATCCGCTTGCAACTCTTTCGCCGCCTCCAGGGCACGCATGGTCATCAAACCGGTGGAGATGATCTGCACATCGTTACCGGTACGCAGGGTCTTGGCTTTGCCGATCTCGAATTGGTAGCCGTATTCGTCCAGCACCAGCGGCACATTGCCGCGCAGCAAACGCATGTACACCGGCCCGTTATGGGCTGCAATGGCGGGCACCGCCTGTTCGATTTCCAGCGCATCGCACGGATCGACGATCATCAGGTTGGGCATGGCGCGGAAAATCGCCAGGTCGTCCGTGGCCTGGTGGCTGGGGCCGTAGCCGGTGGTGAGGCCGGGCAAGCCGCAGACGATCTTGACGTTGAGGTTTTCCTCGGCAATCGCCATGCAGATGAAGTCATAGGCGCGGCGCGAAGCGAATACGGCATAGGTGGTGGCGAAGGGCACGAAGCCTTCCCGGGCCATGCCCGCTGCCGCACTCATCAGCAGTTGCTCGGCCATGCCCATTTGATAGAAACGATCCGGATGGGCCTTGGCGAAGATGTGCAGGTCGGTGTACTTGGACAGGTCGGCGGACAGGCCGACGATGTCCGGGCGTTGATCCGCCAATGCGGCCAACGCATGGCCGAACGGTGCGGATTTCGTGGCCTGGCCCTCAGAGGCGATTGAGGCAATCATCGCTGAAGTCGTCAGGCGTTTTTTGGCAGGCGTAACCGTGGAAGTCGGCGTGTGGGCTGCGTTGCTCATTGGTTGTTTCCTTCTTCAAGGTTGCTGAGTGCCAGATCCCATTCGTGTTCTTCGACGCGGATGAAGTGGGTTTTTTCGCGGGTTTCGAGGAAGGGCACGCCTTTGCCCATTTTGGTGTCGCAAATGATCACCCGTGGTTGAGTGCCGGGATGGTTGCGTGCGGCATCGAACGCGGTGACCAGAGCTTCCAGATCGTTGCCATCGACGCGTTGGGTGAACCAGCCGAAGGCCTGCCAACGATCGACGATGGGTTCGAACGAAAGAATTTCACTGGAATGGCCATCGGCTTGCTGGTTGTTGACGTCGACAATGGCGATCAGGTTGTCGAGCTTCCAGTGCGACGCCGACATCACCGCTTCCCAGGTCGAGCCCTCATTCAGCTCGCCGTCCGACAACAGGTTGTAGACGAAGGCGGGTGAGCCTTTGCGCTTGAGTCCCAGGCAGGCTCCGACGGCGATGCCCAGACCCTGGCCGAGCGAACCACCGGTGATCTCCATGCCCGGGGTGTAGGCGGCCATGCCCGACATCGGCAGGCGGCTGTCGTCCGCGCCGTAGGTTTCCAATTCGTCCAACGGGATGATTTCGGCTTCGATCAAGGCTGCGTACAGGGCAATGGCGTAGTGACCGATCGACAGATAGAAGCGGTCGCGTCCTTCCCATTCCGGGTCTTCGGGCCGATAGCTCAGGGCGTGAAAGTAAGACACAGCCAGCAGGTCGGCGGCGCCGAGGGCCTGGCCGACGTAGCCTTGCCCCTGAACCTGGCCCATGCGCAAGGCATGGCGGCGAATGTTATGAGCGCGTTGCGCCAGCGTCGTAGATGACGTGAATGCAGGATGAGCAGTCATGGTGAAACTCCAATGAATCAACGATTGACCGAGGCGGCGGGGATGCGCAGTACCAACGTGGCACCGAACAGCAGTACGCCGGTGATCAGATACATGCCGATGGCGCTGGAACCGGTCTGTGTGGTGACCCAGCCGATCAGGTAAGGCGAACAGAAGCCGGCGAGGTTGGCGAAGCTGTTGACCGCCGCGATGCCGGCAGCGGCAGACACCCCGCCCAGCAACGTGGTGGGCAACATCCAGAACATCGACGTCGCGGACAGGATTCCGGAAGCGGCCAGGCAAAGACTGAGAATGGAGAGCAGTACATTTCCACCCATCAGGGCAGCCAGGCTCAACCCGAAAGCACCCGCGATCATCGGTACAATGAGGTGCCAGCGCCGCTCACGATGTTTGTCACCGCTGCGTCCGGCATACAGCATGGCCACAATCGCGCAGAGATAGGGCAGGCTGGACAGAAAGCCGATGTGCAGCGGATCGGAAACCCCCGCGTTACGCACCAGGGTCGGCAGCCAGAAGGTGATTGCGTACTGCCCCATCACCACGCAGAAGTAGATGCCGGCCAGCAACCACAGACGCCGGTCGCGGATGAACTCGCCTACTGAGGCATGGGTCACTTTCTGCTGGTCGTCCTCGGCCAGTTCACGGCTGATCAAGGCTTTTTCGTCCTCATCGAGCCAGGTGGCCTGATGCACGCCGTCCTTCAGATAACTCAGCACCAGCAGGCCGATAACCACCGTCGGCACCGCCTCCAGGACGAACATCCATTGCCAGCCGGCCCAGCCGTGCATGCCGGCGAAGTGGTTCATGATCCAGCCCGAGAGCGGGCCACCGACCATGCCCGACAGCGGAATGGCAATGAACCACAACACGGTCATGCGCGCACGCCGGTAGGACGGAAACCAGTAGGTCAGGTACAGCAACAGCCCCGGTGCCAGGCCGGCTTCGGCAACCCCGAGCAGAAAGCGCAGGGCGTAGAACTGCCAGGCGGTTTCGACGAAGGCGAACAGGGCGGAGACGATGCCCCAGGTGATCATGATGCGGGCGATCCACACACGTGCACCGACCCTGTGCAGGATGATGTTGCTGGGGACTTCGCAGAGGAAGTAGCCGATGAAGAACATGCCGGCGCCCAATCCGTAGACGGTTTCACTGAGCGCCAGGTCGTTCATCATTTGCAGCTTGGCAAAGCCGACGTTGACCCGATCCAGGTAGGCGCACAGGTAGCACAGCATCAAAAAGGGCATCAGGCGCCACGCGGTCTTGCGGTAGGCGTTGGAGCGCACGGTCGAAACCGCTTCGAGCGACAGGGTAGTCATGATGGTCTGATCTCTTGTTTTTATTGACCGCCAGGCGATGAGGCCCGGCTGCGTCGTCGATCCAGATCCGCACGGGCCGCCAGGCCCGTCAGGTGTCATCAGTGAATCAGCATGCCGCCGTTCACATCCAGGGTGATGCCGGTCAGGTAAGAGGATAGGTCGCTGGCCAGGAACAGCGCAGCGTTGGCTACATCCTGCGCCTCACCCAGGCGTCCGAGGGGAATGCCGTCGATGATGGCGTGACGGCGTTCGTCCTGCATCAGGCCACCGGTGATATCGGTATGGATCAGGCCGGGGGCGATGGAGTTCACGCGGACCTTGTCCGGCCCCAGTTCCCGGGCCATGGCTTTGGCCAGACCCAGCACGCCGGCCTTGGCCGCGCTGTAATGAGGGCCACCGAAAATGCCGCCACCGCGTTGAGCGGAAACGGAGGACATGCACACGATGCTGCCGGATGACTGCTCACGCATGACCGGAATCACCGCCTGGGACATCAGCAAAGTGCCACGCAGGCTGACGTCCAGCACCTTGTCGTAATCCGAAGGGCGGATGTCCAGGGTCTTGAGGGGTTGGGTGATGCCGGCGTTGTTGACGAGAATGTCGATGCGACCGAAGTGCTCGATGATTTTCGCGACAGCTTGCTGAACCTGGGATTCGTCTGCGACGTTGGCCGCGAGACCGAGATGGCCTTCGCCCAGGGTCGCAGCGGCATCGCGTGCGGCGGATTCATCCAGATCGAGGATCACCACACGGGCGCCGTGTTGCGCGAAGGTGGTCGCGGTAGCGCGGCCAATGCCTCGTGCGGAAGCTGCACCGGTGATGATCGCGACTTTGCCTTGAAGAAGCATGGAGGAGTACCTCTGAGATTGTTTTTATGGGTTCGACTCAAATCGAATCGATGACTCAGCTTGTTCTCCACACCGACCCTGAGCAATAACGCGAACTTCACTGGATGCTGAAAAAAATTCAGCACTCGCCAACGGCCTGTCCGGATGCTTGAATGGCTTAACCCCCGTTTCATGCCACTTGCAGCGGAACAACAATCATCATGGGTTCAAATGACGACGCACCTGCAACACTGCCACCGCTGAAAGCCATTCAGGCCTTCGAGCAGACCGCCCGCTTCGGCAATGTCGCGCGCGCCGCCGAATTGCTCGACCTGACCCCCTCGGCAGTCAGTCACCAGTTGGCCAAGCTGGAGGCGATGATCGGGCGACAGTTGTTTTTCCGAACGGCCCGAGGCGTGACCTTGACGCCGGTCGGCGAGCAGTACCTGACGGAGGTTTCCGGCATCCTGCACAGCCTCGCCGTGGCCACCGAACGCGCCTCCAGCGATGTCAGTCTCGATTGCCTGCGTCTGCACTCATCGCCCAGTTTCGGGCTGCTGTGGTTGATGCCGCGCCTGGAGCAGTTTCGCGAGAGTCACCCGGATATCCAGCTCAATCTCTCGTGCTCTTATGAGTCGCTGCACTTCAGTCGCGACAAGATCGATGTCGACATCCGCCATGGCATGCCCAATTGGCCCAGCTATGAAGTACGGACGATTCGCAATGAGCAGATCGCGGTCATGGCCTCGCCGAAACTGCTGGAGAAGCGCCCGATCCGCACGGTCACGGATTTGCTGGACAACAACCTGATCCTGTCGGAAGCCACATTGATCAAGTGGCCGCAGTTGTTTGCCCAACATGGCGTGTCACGCCCCGAAAAGCCCTACACCCTCAGCTTCGATCGTTCCTACATGACGCTGGAGGCCGCCAGTCACGGGCTCGGCTTTGCCCTCGAAAGCACGCTGCTGGCGCAGGACTATCTGGCACGCGGTGCGTTGGTCGAGGTGGCGCCCGAGTTGAGCGCGCCGATCACCGCCCACCACCTGGTGTTTCCCCGTGCCCATTCGAACTTCCCTCGGGTAAGGCGTTTCCTGGAGTGGATGCAGAAAGAGCTGGGGCATGATTTCAGTTACTGAGCCTTTGGCTTTAATTGATGATTCGCACAGTCGTACCTGCCGGTACTCTCGAAAAGAACTCTTCGATATCGTGGTTGTACATGCGAAAGCAACCATGACTGGTACGTGTGCCGATGCCGAATTTCTTGTTTGAACCATGGATAAGGTATGTCGACTGTCCCAAACGTATTTTATAGGGACCAAGTGGGTTGTCTGGCCCGGGGGGGACACGGCTCGGCAATGGATCCCCGTCCGCCGCATGTTCGGCACGAATGGAAGGGGTAGGAAACCACGAAGGGTTGGCGACTTTCTCGGTAATGCGAGTCGTGCCTGAAGGGGACGACCAGCCTTCACGGCCAATTCCTACCGGATAGGTGTAAACGTACCGGGTTCCGGCAGGAAAGTAGTACAGGCGAAGTTCAGCCAGGTTGATAACCACACCCGCCCTCGGACCCTCAGGCAAGGTGAATTGCGTAGGGATCTGAATGCTCGTACCGACCTTTGGCAACCAGGCATCCACACCGGGATTGGCATCCAGCATTTCTTGATACCCAAGATTGTAGCGCTCGGCCAAATCAGCAAAGGTGTCTTCAAAACGCGCGATAACGAATTGCTTGCTACCCACCACTGAACTTCCATCGGAAGGCAGTTCGTAGCGGGCAGCCATACTGGGCTGAACAATAAAACCGGCTATCAACGCTGACGCCAGCCGTAACTGATTGATTCTGGAGGGGGCCACTTTGGCGACGGGAAAAAACCGTACCGCTTTGATCATCGGGAAGCCTTGAATAGCTGGCGACTGGGTTCGTGAAGGGCACGATACTCAGTGATCGCTACTCAGAGGACAAACGCATAATCTTAATGGCATCTAGTTGAAAAACGAATCAATCGTGCCGTGCTGGAGGTGTCGAAATTGATCTGCTGCCAACCTTCAGCCACCAGGTAAACCAGAGTGTTATGCGGAGCCCTTGGATTTATTGCTGCATCCTGTGCACGTATGAACTTCAATTTACCCGTCTAGTCTCTGTCATTTGCCTGATTACACTCTTCGGCAACACCAATCGAGGAGTGCAAGATGATCAACAATGTCAGGATTCATGATGTCGGCGGGCCTCAAGTCTTGAGTCTGGAGCAAACCACCACTCAGCCGCCGGGTGCCGGCGAAGTCTGGCTGGAACAGGTGGCGATCGGCGTCAACCCTCTGGATCTGAGTCAGCGATCCGGTGCGGTGCGTATGGCCTTGCCGTCTGCGCTCGGTCTTGAAGGCGCCGGGCGGGTGGCGGCGATTGGAGCGGGTGTCAGTGAAGTCGCGGTAGGTGACAGGGTTGCCTATGCCACAGGGCCGCTGGGTGCCTACGCCAGTGGGCGTCTCTATCCGGCCAACCGGCTGGTGCGGATTCCCGATGAACTGGGCTTCGCCGAAGCGGCTGCGGTGATGTTCAAAGGCATTACCGCCCAGTATCTGCTCAAGACCACGTATCCGGTGGGGCCTGGCACTCGGGTGTTGTTGTATGGGGCAGCGGGGGCGTTGGGGCAAATCATGGTGTCGTGGGCCAAGCACCTGGGAGCTTTCGTGATCGGTGTGGTGTCAAAAGCGCAAAGTATCGAGCGCGCCAGGGCGGCCGGTTGTGACGAAGTGCTGGTGTTCGATGCCACCACGCTGGCCGATCAGGTGGCGCAATTGACCCAAGGCGAAAAGGTCGATGTCGTCTATGATCCGATCGGCCGGGCGACCTTCGAGGCGTCCCTGGATAGCTTGCGCCCCCGTGGCCTGCTGGTGTCCTTTGGCATGGCCTCGGGTCCGGTGCCCGCGATGGAAATCAGCGTCTTGAATGCCAAGGGCTCGCTGTTCCTGACCCGGCCATCGCTCGCTGTCCACACCGCCACGGTGGATGAGTATCAAGCGCGTGCCAGAGAGGTGTTGCAGGCTTTCGCAGCGGGTATCATCCAGCCACGAATCTGGCGTCGCTATCCATTGGCCGATGTAGCGCTTGCGCATGCCGATCTGGAGAGTGGCCGCTCGCAAGGCGCGATCGTGCTGGAGACTTGAGTTGTTTGGCCCCGTGAGGTAGTTGCTTGCATGGATCTTTTCGATAGCCGCCAGGCGGATGAGCTTGCGACGCTGATGGCGTTGTCCGAGCATGGCTCATTCGCGGCGGCGGGACGGGTACTGCAACGCCACCCTTCAGTCCTTTCCAAACGACTGAACGCCCTTGAGCTGCGACTGGGTATCCGCCTGGTCGAACGCACCACACGGCAACTGCGCTTCACCGACGAGGGGGAGCGCCTGGTCACCCAGTTGCGTCATGCGGTCAACCTGATCAACCAGGCGCAACAGGATGCTGCGCAAGGTGCGGCCGTGGTCAGAGGCCGATTGCGGATAGCCTTGCCGGCGGCCATGGGACGGCTATGGCTCAGCGCCATGGTGTCGGAATTCGCACTGGCCTATCCCGAAATTTCACTGGAGGTCGAATACGCGGAGCGATTCGTGGACATCGTCGCCGAGGGCTTCGATGCGGCCATCCGCATCGGTGAGCTGGCCGACAGTCGGCTGGTGGCCAAAAAACTGAGTGACCACCGTCGAATCCTCTGCGCCACGCCAGGCTATCTGCATAGCAAGGGCACGCCGCGCACGCCGGCAGACCTCGCTGCTCACAACTGTCTGGGCTTCACCGGACTGCACGCCTGGCCGGAATGGAAACTGACGCGAGAGGGCGAGCAGAAGTCTGTCCGGGTGCGTGGCAGCATGGTCAGTAACGATAATGAAGCATTGCTGGTCGCCGCTCGATCCGGTCTGGGCATTCTCGCTGGCGGTGAGTGGTTGATGAAAAGGGAGATCGATTCCGGTGTTCTGCAGCGGGTGCTCCCGCAGTGGCAACTGGATGCCGAAGGGGGTGTGTATCTGGTGCGTCCATCGGCCAGGTACAGCACGGCGGCGACCGCTGCGTTCAAGCAGTGGATTGAAGAGCGGTTTTCCGTGGGCGCTCCCTGGGCGTAATTTCTCCTATCTACGAGTACCCGAGTTCGGTCAGGAGTCTTGCATGAAAGTCGGCGTGATCTCCGATACTCACGGTGTGCTCCGTGCCGAAGCCCTTGCCGCACTGGCGGATTGTGAACGGATCATCCATGCCAGCGACATCGGCAAACCGCACATCCTCGATCAACTGGCCGCCATTGCCGCGCTGCATGTGGTGCGCGGGAACAATGATCTGCAGGCTGCATGGGCTGGGCATCTGGCCGACCACCAACGCTTTGACCTCAACGGATGGCCGACCCTGCTGGTTCATGACATGGCGGATGTCCCGGCGTTGCTGGAGACGGGCACCCGGCTGGTGATCACCGGCCATTCCCATAAGCCCTGCGTGGAATGGCGCGGCGAACGGCTCTACCTCAATCCGGGCAGCGCGGGTCCGCGGCGATTCAAATTGCCGGTGACACTGGCGCTGCTCGAAGTGCATGAACACACGATCGAGCCGCGCCTGGTTTCGCTGTTGGAATAAGCTTCCCGACGTCACTATCAGTTTCTGCACTCCGCCAACACCACTTGGCAGGTATCGGGCGTGCCGCCGGATCGGCCGGCATAGCGTATGCAATTGTTCAGGGACTTTTGCCGGGCGATGCTCAAGGTGACGCCCCACGCCAGGCCACCTTCGCCAACCGTGGGCAGGGCTTTTGCGTAGCAGTTGGAGCCTATGCTCGGGCTTGCATATTGAGGGGGAGGCTTGTCTGCGCATCCCGCCATCAGCGCCAGGTTGATCGCGAGCAACGAAGGCAGGACCCATGACGAGCATTGACGCGCTGTTATTCCGGTCATCCCGTTTCCCCCGGAGCAAGAGGCTGGAGACGTATTGCTGATCGTGTTCTGTTCAGATTAGTCGCTGTTGCGTCTGTCCTTGGCGCAGTTCAGCGGAATCAGCGCAATGGGGGGCGTCACAGGTTGAGGGACAGGCTCAGGGCGTGGAGGGGCATGTACCGCGAAAATCCAAACCGAGGCGGCCTGACAGCCGACCTGACTTTTGCAGACGTCCCCAATCCCCCTGTGGGAGCGAGCCTGCTCGCGAAGGGGCCGTGTCAGTCGACATCAAGGGCGGATGTCAG
>NZ_JBSVWS010000200.1:0-9424 GCF_054071155.1 Pseudomonas sp. SDO5532_S415
ACAGGCGGCCTAAATACCGTAACTGGTGTCCGGAAATACTTGACCAGAACAGGCTTGCCCGCGAAGAGGCCGGTACATGCAGCAGTGATGTTGGCTGACACAACGCCTTCGCGAGCAGGCTCGCTCCCACAGGGGGATAGGGCACATCCGCCAATGACTGTTCAAGGATTTTTCGCCGCCAGCAACGACGCTTCAATTTCCTCGGCGACCAGACCTTCGAGGCGACTCATGTTGCGGTCACGGATGCCTTGCTCCTTGAGCATGGTCACCGTGCGGAACAGGTATTGCGCCGCCGACCCCCAATGCCCTGCCGCGCGGGCCAGGACTTGCGCGACCTTGTCCATCGGCAACTTGCCGGCGTAGGCCTTGCCGTTCCGCGCCGCGACAAAAGCCAGTGCCCGCAGTGGCCCGGACGCCGTTTTCACCGATATCCAGCGCGCCACGTTGGTGGGCGGGTTGGCGTCGATTTCCCGGGCCAGCAACAGACCGATCTGTTTGAAGTGATCCTGCGAGGGCAACCGGTAGGCCAGGCCCTGACAGCTGCCACCGCGATCGAGGGCCAGCATCAGCGCCGGCAATTCGCGAGTGCCGCGCCAGCGGGTCAGGGTCAGGCAGAACGAGCGATGCCAGCCATAAGCGGTGGCGCTGCGGCGCTCGTCGAATTGAAATTCCGGGTTCCAGATCAACGAGCCGTAGGCAAACACCCAGAGATCCTTCGGCGTGTATTCCCGCAGAAGGGCCTCCACCATCGCGTCGACTTCTTGCGGCGTATGCTCGGTGGTGCCGGGGTCAGGCCCGGGGTCGGGCTCGAACCGTTCGACATGGGCGACCAGTTCCGCCGTCAGGTTTCGTCTGGTCGTTTGCCGGGTTTTGCCTGCGTCCATATCCGCCTCTCAATATGGATCCAACTCATCATTGATCAAACTGAAAGACTAGCAGCGCGCAGCAAATTTTCCCGAGCCGAGCGTCACTGCACCGCACTGCTCAAGCCATACAACTGCGGCCGCCGATCCCGGTGCAGGTCATTGCGCTCACTGATGCGCTTGTTACGCGCCTCGGCGAGGTTCAGCGTGGCCAGCAGAATCTGCTCGCCGCCCTGCTCCGCCGGCCCCGCCAACGGATAACCATCGGCATCGACGATCACCGAGCCCTGCACCCAGCCCACGCCGCGCTCATGTCCATAACGGTCACAGGCGGCGATGAACAAGCGGTTGACCGAAGCGTTGGCCTGCACCCGCAAGACCTCCGCCGGACGCTCGGTTTGCGGTCGCGGGCCATCGGGCCAGTTGACCGGTGCACAGATCAGGTCGGCGCCGGCAAGGGCCGGAAGACGTACCCACTCGGGAAACTCCAGGTCGTAGCAGATCAGCACGCCGATCCGCCCGTGGACCGTTTCGATCACCGGCGGCGCAGCATCCCCGGCGCTGAAGATGTCCTTTTCGCCATCCCACAGATGCGCCTTGCGGTACACCGCACGCAAGCCCCGGGCATCGATCAGTGCCGCGCTGTTGGCCAGTTCATCGTCGCCTAGCCGCTCACAGAAACCGCCCACCACGACCACGTTCAACTCCCGAGCCAAGGCCTGCCACAGGCTCAGGATCGGGCCGTCACGGGTTTCACTCAGGGCCAGGGCTTCTTCGCGGTCGGCAAACAGGTAGCCGCTCTGCACCAGTTCCGGCAGCACCACGACCTGGGCGCCCTGCAGCGCCGCCGAGCGGATCGCCCGTTCGGTGAGGGTACGGTTGTAAGCGAGGTCGCCGATTTTCGGTGCCAGTTGGCAGCAGGCGACCAGGGTACTCTTGGCAATACTCAACGCACGGTCTCCGCGGATTGATGGGTCATGGCGACGATGTCGTGCTCGGTGATCGCGTCGATGACCCGGCGTTCGGCTTTCAAGTCCAGCGAACGGCTGAGGATGTAGTAAGTCAGGCCCGACACCACCAGCCCCACCAGCCAGGCGATGTCCACGCCTTCGAGCATGCGCGCCAGCGGGCCGACGAACACTTCCTTGCCGGCCGCGGCATCGTAGATGTAGAAGAACGGCACCATGGCGGCAAAGCCGATCAGGTAGGCGACGATGCCGCGAAATTGCCAGGCACCATAAATGCCCTTCGGCGTGAAGAAATGCGGGATCGCGTAGCGACCTTTGCGCACGAAGAAATAGTCCACCAGATTGACCGCGGTCCACGGCACGAGGAAGTACAGCAGCAACACCAGGAAGGTGTTCAACAGCGCGATGCCGTCACCCTTGATCGACAGCACGCAGGTCAACAGGATGAGGCTGATCACGCTGATCGACAGCACCCGGGCACGGGGTGTCGGGGTGATTTTTTTGATCGAGTCGACACCGGTGAGCAAGGTCAGCATGGCGCTGTAGGTGTTGAGCGCGATGATCGGCAGGAAGCCGGCCACCGATACCACCACCAGCAAATTGCCCAGCCCCGGAATCATCGAAGAGCCGACCTGATTCAACGCCACCAGCGCATCTGCCGCTTTCAGTTCCTGGGCCAGCCAGGCACCGAGGCCGATCATCCAGCTACCCGACAACGAGGCGCCGATGAACACCGCCGCGATCAGTTTCGGCCGGCTGGTGTTTTTCGGCAGGTAACGGGAGTAATCGGATACGTAAGGCGCATAGGAAATGTTGTAGCTGGCGCCGATGGCAAACAACGTGGCGAAGGCAATCCAGCTGAAGCCCAGATCAGTCGCCGGGGTGACGCCTTCGGAACCTGCGCCGAACATCAGGGCGATGGTGACCAGTGCATAGAGCGGCAAGGTCGCCAGCAACGCCCACTTGAAAGCCTTGTGCATCAGGTCGTGCCCGTAGATCGACAGCAACGCACCGATCAGCACCACGACCACGGCGACAATGGTCGGATCAACGCCAAACACATGCTCAAGCCCGTTCATGATCAACGAGATGTTCACCACGTTGAACCCGACGAACACAAACATCGTCGCCATCAACGCCAGGATCACCCCGCGATAGCCGAACTGGGCGCGGGACTGGATCATTTGCGGCAGGCCCATTTCCGGACCTTGTGAGCCGTGGAACGCCATGAAGACAGTGCCGAACATGATGCCCAGCGCACCGGCCAGCAGGGTCCACAGCGCCGACAAGCCAAGGCTTGGCCCGACGAAACCGATGGAGATGGTGAAGAAGTGGAAATTGCCGAGAAACCAGAACGGCCCCTGGCTACTGAGTTTGGCGTGACGTTCGTTTTCCGGGATGTAGTCGATCGAGTGGCCTTCGATGGCCAACCCGCTGCCAGCCTCGGCGGCGTGCGCGGAAAGTGGGGACCCTGACATACGATGGTTCCTATGCAGATGATTGTTTTTGTTGTGGGTGCAGAGGCCGGTTCAACATCCAGATCCGGTGAAACGCCAGAAAAAGCTGACGATGCCCCTGGTTTCCCTGCAATGTATGGCGAAGGCCTGTTCGGTAAAATATTGCAAACACACTGTTCACATAGATCTGTATCTATGTAATCGACTGTCGGGAGCCCCCATGCTGGGAACTGTAACGGAGCTGGATTTGCGCTTGATCCGGGTATTTCTCACGGTCGTCGAGGCCGGCGGGATTTCAGCGGCGCAAACCGCCCTCAACACCACGCAGCCGACCATCAGCGCGCAACTGGCGACGCTGGAGGCACGGGTAGGGTTTCGTTTGTGCGAACGTGGTCGCGGCGGTTTTTCGGTGACGCCCAAGGGTGGCCAGTTCGTCGAGGCCGCGCGACGCCTGCTGGCGGCAGCCGAGGGCTTCCGGGTCGAAGTCCAGCACATCAACCGCAAGGTCTCGGGCAACATCAACATCGGCCTGCTGGGGCAAATCGATCCGGTGGCGAACAAGAAAATCGGCTTGGCCATCGCACGTTTGCGGGCTCGGCATGAAGGCCTGTACTTCCATTTCACCGAACTGTCGTCGTCGCTGCTGGAAGAGAAAATCATCAACAGCCATATCGATCTGGCGATCGGGTATTTCTGGCACCGCTTGCCGAATATCGATTACTTCCCGTTGTTCCAGGAAACCCAGATCGCCTATTGCGCGCCGTCACACCCGTTGTTCGAGCAAGTGGGGGCGCTGACCCGCGAGGATGTCAGCCACTACGACTGGGTCTGGCCGAGCCACCCGTTGCCGGAAATGCCGGCGCCGACGTCAATTGAACGCCTGACCGTACTCACCGACAGCATGGACGGCGCTGCCCTGCTCATCCTGTCGGGTCAACACCTGGGTTTTCTGCCGCAGCACTATGCAGCCCGGCATGAACAGCTGGGGCAGTTGCATCCGCTCAATCCCGAGTTGCTGCGCTATGAGGTGGGCTTTCACGCAGCGGTGCGGCACTCGGCGCGGCAGCGGGATCTGGTCAGTGCTTTTTTGAATGAGTTGATCGACATCTTCGGCTCGCCTTGAACACACAACTCATGTGGGAGCGAGCCTGCTCGCGAAAGCGGTCTTTCAATCACATTGATGTTGGCTGACACGCCGTCTTCGCGAGCAGGCTCGCTCCCACAGGGATTGCGGTGGTTTCAGAATTGGACGTCTTTGGCCGGGATCACGTCAATTCTGGCCACCGAACCACTCAGGTCCGCCCAATCCTTGTTGTGCTCGGCAATGATGTCTTCGGCAGTCACATTGCCATTGTCGACGGTGGAATGCGCGTCGGCGGCCAGCACCACGTCGTAACCCAGTTGATGCGCCTGACGCACGGTGGCGTTCACGCAGTAATCGGTTTGCAGACCACAGATGACCAGGCGTTCGAAGTCTTGCACGGGTACCAGGTTCTGCAGGTTGGTCTGATAGAACGAATCACCGGTGGTTTTACGTACGCGATGATCGTCCGGTGAGGTTTGCAGCCCTTCGGCCAGTTGCCAGCCGGGGGCACCGTGTTTCAACAGATCGCCCTCTTCTTCGTGCTGGATCAGCACCACCGGAACCCCGGCTTTTCTCGCCCGGGCACTGAGGCCGTTGATGGTGTCGATGACGCGCCTGATCTCGAAGCACTCGTATTCGCCGGAACACAGGGCCTGCTGAACGTCGATGATTAACAGTGCGGTGGTCATGATGCCTTCCTTGATGAGTTGAAAAACCAGGGGACAAACATAAGTCTGCCCCCCTTTCAAACACAACCGTCAGTAACCCAGCGACAACCCGGTGTTGCGCCGTGGATCGTTGGCGCCGTAGAAGCGGTTCTTGCCCACCGGTTTGCCCTCCAGCGACGGAGCCCCGACGAGGATCGCCGCCAGGTGGTTGGCGTCCTGGGGACCGGCAAACTTGTGGCCCCAGCTTTCGAGAAGCTTCACCGTGTCCGGGCTGGTAGTAAAGTTCTCCAGGTTGGTTTCCTCGGGCAGCCATTGCTGGTGGAAACGCGGCGCATCGACCGCTTCCTGAATGTTCATGCCGTAGTCGATCACGTTGAGCATGGTCAGCAAGGTCGCGGTGATGATGCGGCTGCCGCCGGGCGTGCCGACGACCATCACCACTTTGCCGTCCTTGGTGACGATGGTCGGGCTCATGGACGACAGCGGCGCCTTGCCGGGGGCGATGGCGTTGGCTTCGCCCTGCACCAGGCCGTACATGTTCGGCACGCCGACTTTCGAGGTGAAGTCGTCCATCTCATCGTTGAGGATGACCCCGGTCTTGCTGGCCATGACCCCGGCACCGAACCAGTCGTTGAGGGTGTAGGTCACCGACACCGCATTGCCCCATTTGTCGACGATGGAGTAATGGGTGGTGTTGCTGCCTTCATGGGGCGCCACGCCAGGCTTGAGATCCTTGGAGACGCCGGCCTTTTGCGGCTGGATGGCTTGGCGCAGTTGGGTGGCGTAGTTTTTGTCGAGCAGGTGGGCGATCGGGTTTTTCACGAAGTCCGGATCACCCAGGTAGCTGTTGCGATCGACATAGGCGTGACGCATCGCTTCGATCTGGTAGTGCATACCCTGGGCCGAGTGATAGCCCAGATCCTTCATCGGATAGCCTTCGAGGATGTTCAGGATCTGGCAGATCACCACGCCGCCGGAACTCGGTGGGGGTGCCGAAACCACGTGGTAGCCGCGGTAGTCGCATTCGATCGGCGCCAGTTCACGGGTCTTGTACTTGTCGAGGTCGGCTTGGCTGATGATGCCCTTGTTGGCCTGGCTGGAGGTGACGATGGCGTCAGCCACCCAGCCTTTGTAGAAACCGTCGCTGCCTTTCTCGGAAATTTCCCGCAGGGTTTTGCCGAGGTCTTTCTGCACCAGTTTCTGCCCGACCTGCATCGGTTCGCCGTTGCTCAGGAAGATCGAGCCGGAATCCTTCATGTCCTTCTTGAACACGTCGGTGGCGTACTCCAGCAACTCGACATCGCCCTGCTCCAGCACGAAACCGTCTTCGGCGAGCTTGATGGCCGGGGCGATGACTTCCTTGCGGGGCTTGGTGCCGTATTTGCTCAGGGCCAGTTCCATGCCGGAGACGGTGCCCGGCACGCCGACGGCCAGGTGACCGCGGGTGCTCAAGTCCGGAATGACATTGCCCGCCTTGTCGAGGTACATGTCGGCAGTGGCCGCCAGCGGGGCTTTTTCGCGGAAATCGAGGAAGGTCTTGCGGCCATCGGCCAGCTGAATGGTCATGAAACCGCCGCCGCCCAGGTTGCCCGCCGCGGGATACACCACCGCCAGCGCATACCCCACCGCGACCGCAGCATCGACGGCGTTGCCGCCGTTCTTCAGCACATCCACACCCACGTGACTGGCCAGATGCTGCGCGGTGACCACCATGCCGTTTTCGGCCGCGACCGGCGCCACGGAGGCTGCGTGGGCCATGAGGCAGCTGAGCGCCAATGAGGTCGCGATCAGCGATTTGGCAAAAGGTTCGTACTTCATGAGTCAGTCTCTTTTTGTTTTTAAGTAGGAAAACGCATCAAGAGCAGTACGCAGTATGGTCGGGATTGCGTATTGCGCCTCCCCGGCGAGGCAGTATGCTTAACGCCTGTTCAGCACATCGGCGAAGTCTGCGGCATGACCTACACGTACCTCACCCTCGCGTCACCGGTCGGCGAATTGAAGCTGGTGGCGAACGGTTCACGACTGGCGGCCATCCTCTGGGAAAACGACAAACCCGGCCGGGTGCGCCTCGGTCCGATGAGCGAAGCGCCGGACAACCCGATCCTGATGCGCACCGCCCGGCAACTGCGCGAATACTTCGCCGGCACGCGCCAGCGTTTCGAACTGGAGCTGGATTTTGCCGGCACGGAATTTCAGAAGAAGGTCTGGGCAGCGTTGCTGACCATTCCATTCGGCGAGACCCGCAGCTACAGCCAGATCGCCGAACAGATCGGCAACCCGAGCGCGGTGCGGGCGGTGGGTGCGGCGAATGGTAAAAATCCGATCTCGATCATTGCGCCGTGTCATCGGGTGATTGGTGCGTCGGGGAAACTGACGGGGTTTGCCGGTGGGCTGGAGGCGAAGGAGATGTTGCTGACGCTGGAAGGATGCGAGTGGACGGGCGCCAGCAGGACGGGCGATTTATTTTCGAACTGACTGGCCCCGCTTCTGTGGCGAGGGAGCTTGCTCCCGTTCCAGTGCGTAGCACTGGCAAAAATCATCAATTGCTTTCGATAATTCAGGGCCGCTTCGCAGCCCGACGCGAGCAAGCTCGCTCGCCACATGGGATATGGGGTTAGCCCTCGAAGATGTTTTTCATCGAGGCGTATTGCAGCAGCATGATGGTCTTCGCGTCGCAGATCTCCCCGCGATAGAAAGCTTCCAGCGCTTTATCGAACGACCACTCCAGCACTTCCAGTTCTTCGGTTTCCTCCTCCAGTCCGCCACCATCACTGACCTTTGAAGTCGCATCATATTCAGCGATGAAGAAGTGCAGTTTCTCCGTCACCGAGCCTGGGCTCATGTAAGACTCGAACACTTTCTGCACATGGTGTACGCGATAGCCGGTTTCCTCTTCGGCTTCGGCGCGGATGCGCTCTTCGGGCGCAGCACCGTCGAGCAATCCAGCCGCCACTTCGATCAGCAAGCCGTCATGCCCGTTGACGAACACCGGCAGGCGGAATTGCCGGGTCAGTACCACGGTTTTCCTTGCGCGGTTGTACAAGAGAATCGCCGCGCCGTTGCCACGGTCGTAGACTTCCCGGGTCTGGCGTTGCCATTCACCATTATTGCGTTGGTAATCGAAAGTGATTTTTTTCAGCAGGTACCAGTCGTGGGACAACACCTGGGACTCGAGGATGTTGACCCGCTCGGCTGTGTTGGACATGAAAACGCATCCTGTTTTTTCAGTGAATCGACATCTTAGGTGAAAACGCCCGGCGCTGGCCTCCTCAAGTAAGCTGCGCTTTGTATTCCTTCACATACTGGTTCGCCAGCGTCTCCTTCTGCTTGTCGTCGAGCAACTTGCCGGCCATCTGGAAGAACTTCTGCTCTTCCTCCTCGAGGTGATGGTGGACCTTTTCGGATAGTTTTTTCGCCGTCGCCAACCAGGCCGGGCTGGACATCTCGGTCTCGTCCAGCTCCTCCATCATTTCATCCATTTCGTGATGCTCGGCGATCGCATGGCGGCTGAGGTCGACGCCGTTGTCGAACTCCATCAGCGGGATGTAGAAATGCCGTTCCTCAGCGGTTTCGTGAGCCTGCAGTTCGGACTTCAGCTGTTTGTAAGCCTCGACCCGCTCCGGGGTGTCGCCGCTGGTCTTGATCAGTGCTTTGGCATAGGTACGTTGGCGCTCGTGGCTTTCGCGCAAGGCTTCGAAAATATTCACGGAGTGTCCTCATCGGCCGCGTTCTGGAATGACGCTTCTTGAGGCTAGACATCCGCGCGCAGGCGACGGTTCCACTTCTACCGGGGGGATGGATCAATCGCCATGACCAAGATAGGCTGCGACTTCACTGCATAAGGATATAGTCATGACCTTGCGTATCGAGCTGACACAAAGCCCCACGAATGAAGAACGCGAGGCGATCCTGGCCCCGTTGCGTGACTACAACACCTTGCAGGCGGGACCGGGGAACTCCGAATTGATCGCGCTGCTGGTCCGTGGTGAAAACGACGAAATTCTCGGCGGACTCTACGCGCGCATGCTTTATCAGTGGCTGTTCATCGAACTGCTGTCGGTACCGGAACAGGCGCGTGGACAAGGTATGGGTTCGAAGCTGATGCAGATGGCCGAAGACCTGGCGCGGGAAAAGGGCTGCGTTGGGGTCTGGCTCGATACCTTCGACTTCCAGGCACCGGATTTCTACAAGAAGCACGGCTACAGCGAGCTGGGCCAGATCGTCGACTACCCGCCGGGGCACAAGCGCTTCTTCTTCCAGAAGCGCCTGTCTGATCACAACAAATAAAACTGTGGGAGCGAGCCTGCTCGCGAAAGCGATTTCACATTCAACAATGATGTTGAACGAACCAACACCCTCGCGAACAGAATCGCTCCCAAAAGGA
>NZ_JBSVWS010000201.1:0-9332 GCF_054071155.1 Pseudomonas sp. SDO5532_S415
GCTCCCACAGGGGAATGCATTTCAAATGTGGGAGCGAGCCTGCTCGCGAAGGCGTCGGCTTGAACAACCATTACTCTGACCGTAACAATCCGCCACTCTGCTTGATTGATGCTCCGTCCCCATCGCTCCTAAGGTAGCTCCACGACATCGAACCCGTGGAGTGGTCATGACTACAACAATATCCCCCGACTCGCGATGGACGCGGCGACGCAGCGAGAAGCAGCGGCGTCTGGCGCAGGTGGCGAGTCTGGCCGACGGTGTGGTGTTGCCCACCGACAAGATCGTGGCGGCGCTGGAGGCGTTGATTCTGCCCGGCGATCGTGTGGTGCTGGAGGGCAATAACCAGAAGCAGGCGGACTTCCTGTCCCGCTCCCTGGCCAAGGCCGATCCGGCAAAGTTGCATGACCTGCACATGATCATGCCCAGCGTCGGCCGTTCCGAGCATCTGGATTTGTTCGAACGCGGCATCGCCCGCAAGCTCGACTTCTCCTTCGCCGGCACCCAAAGCCTGCGCATCAGCCAGTTGCTTGAAGACGGCCTGCTGGAAATCGGCGCGATCCACACCTACATCGAGCTCTATGCACGGCTGGTGGTGGACCTGATTCCCAACGTCGTGCTCTCGGCCGGTTTCATGGCCGACCGTGCCGGCAACATCTACACCGGGCCCAGCACCGAAGACACCCCGGCGTTGATCGAGCCGGCGGCTTTCAGTGACGGCATCGTCATCGTCCAGGTCAACCAGTTGGTGGACGACGTCAGCGATCTGCCCCGGGTGGATATTCCCGCGTCCTGGGTCGATTTCGTGGTGGTGGCCGACAAGCCGTTCTACATCGAGCCGTTGTTCACCCGCGACCCCCGGCACATCAAGCCGGTGCATGTGCTGATGGCGATGATGGCGATTCGCGGGATCTACGAAAAACACAACGTGCAGTCCCTGAACCACGGCATCGGTTTCAACACCGCCGCCATCGAGCTGATCCTGCCCACCTACGGCGAATCCCTCGGCCTGAAGGGCAAAATCTGCCGCAACTGGACCCTCAATCCGCATCCGACTTTGATCCCGGCGATTGAAAGCGGTTGGGTCGAAAGCGTGCATTGCTTCGGCACCGAACTGGGGATGGAAAACTACATCGCCGCCCGGCCTGACGTGTTCTTCACTGGACGTGACGGCTCCTTGCGCTCCAACCGGATGTTCAGCCAACTCGCCGGGCAGTACGCAGTGGACCTGTTCATCGGCGCCACCCTGCAAGTCGATGGCGATGGCCATTCCTCGACCGTGACCCGCGGGCGCCTGGCCGGTTTCGGCGGGGCGCCGAACATGGGGCATGACCCGCGCGGTCGTCGTCACGGCACGCCGGCTTGGCTCGACATGCGCCACACCGACGTGGCCGAGCCAATGCTCGAACGTGGCAAGAAGCTTGTGGTGCAAATGGTCGAGACCTTCCAGGAGGGCGGCAAACCGACCTTTGTCGAAACCCTCGATGCTATCGAAGTGGCGAAGAAAAGCGGCATGCCGCTGGCGCCGATCATGGTCTACGGCGACGACGTCACTCACCTGCTGACCGAAGAAGGCATCGCCTACCTGTACAAGGCGCGTTCGCTGGAAGAACGCCAGGCGATGATCGCCGCCGTCGCCGGGGTGACCGCCATCGGCTTGCGCCACAACCCGAAAGACACCGCGCGCATGCGCCGCGAAGGTTTGATCGCCTTGCCCGAAGACCTCGGCATCCGCCGCACCGACGCCACCCGCGAACTGCTCGCCGCCAAAAGCGTGGCCGATCTGGTGGAGTGGTCCAGTGGCCTCTACAACCCGCCCGCCAAATTCAGGAGCTGGTAATGCACGCATTCAACCTGCAACCCAAACCCCTGAGCCTGGCCGAACGCCTGGCGGACCTGGCGGTGGACGCACTGATCGACGAAGCGGACCTGTCGCCGAAACCGGCACTGGTCGACCGCCGTGGCAATGGCGCGCACACCGATCTGCACCTTGGGCTGATGCACGCCTCGGCGCTGGCCCTGTGGCCGGCGTTCAAGGAAATGGCTGAAGCCGCTATCGAAATCGGCGAGATCGGCTTGCCGCTGCGTGAAGCCATTGGCCTGATCGGTCGTGAGGGCGAACAAGCGATGCTCGCCACCACTAACGGGGTGAACACTCACCGTGGCGCCATCTGGGCTTTGGGCCTGTTGGTCGCTGCGGTTGCCCTTGAACCTGAATCCAGCGCTGCCGGGGCCATCACGCTGCGCGCCGCACGCCTGGCCTTGCTGGATGACCGCTATATGCCACGTCCGCTCAGCCACGGTGCACAAGTCGCCCAACGCTACGGTGCGCGCGGTGCCCGTGAAGAAGCGCAACTCGGCTTCCCGGCCGTGACCCGGCGTGCGCTGCCGCAACTCCTGCGCAGCCGTACTGCCGGCCATGGCGAGCAGAATGCCCGGCTCGATGCACTGCTGGCGATCATGACTGACCTGTCCGACACCTGCGTGCTGTACCGCGCCGGGGAGGAGGGCCTGCACACCATGCAGCTCGGCGCGCAGGCGGTGCTCGACGCGGGCGGCAGTGCCAGCCTCGCCGGCCGTCGTCGCTTGCATGAGCTGGACCAACAACTGATCGCATTGAATGCCTCGCCCGGTGGCGCTGCCGACCTGCTCGCCGCCTGCCTGTTCATCGACCGTATCGAGTCGGGCGAAAGCCTCATCCAGGGAGCCTTTTGATGGAAACCTTATCCTTTGAATTCCCCGCCGGGCAGCCGCCACGCGGTCGTACCCTGGTGGGTTGTGTCGGCTCCGGCGATCTGGAGGTGCTGATCCAGCCCGGTCAACCCGGCAAGCTGACCATCACCGTGCAGACGTCGGTCAACGGCAGCGAACAACGCTGGCAGCATCTGTTTTCGCGGATGTTCGATGGCCAGACGCCGTCGGCAATGGACATCGATATCCACGATTTCGGCGCCACCCCCGGCGTGGTGCGCCTGCGTCTGGAACAGGGCTTCGAGGAGATCGGCCATGACTGACAGTGCCGCGCTTCTCAACAAACACAGCTTTGTCGAACTCGGTGCCCGGCAACGGGCGAAAGCCTTGCTCGATGCCGGCACCTTTCGCGAATTGATCGATCCGTTTCAGCGGGTCATGTCGCCTTGGCTGGCGCGGCAGGGCGTGGTGCCGCAAGCCGATGACGGCGTGGTGATCGCCAAGGGCAGCCTCGACGGTTTGCCGGTGGTCATCGCCGCTATCGAAGGCGCCTTTCAGGGCGGCAGTCTCGGTGAAGTCGGTGGGGCGAAAATCGCCGGCGCACTGGAACTGGCGGCCGAAGATAACCGCAAGGGCATCCCGACCCGGGCCGTGCTGCTGCTGGAGACCGGCGGTGTGCGTTTGCAGGAAGCCAACCTTGGCCTGGCAGCGATTGCCGATATCCATGCGGCGATTGTCGATCTGCGCCAGTACCAGCCGGTGGTCGGCGTCGTGGCCGGCAGTGTCGGTTGCTTCGGCGGCATGTCGATCGCCGCCGGGTTGTGCAGCTATTTGCTGGTGACTCAGGAAGCACGGCTGGGCCTGAACGGTCCGCAGGTGATCGAGCAGGAAGCCGGGCTTGAGGAATATGACTCCCGCGACCGTCCCTTCATCTGGAGCCTGACCGGTGGCGAGCAACGCTTTGCCACGGGATTGGTGGATCGTTACGCCGAGGATGACGTGGCGCAAATCCGCCAGCAGGTCGGCGAGTTGCTCCAAAAAGGTTTGCCGACGCAGCAGCGCAGCACGCAGGCCGATCTGTACCTGCAACGGCTAGCGCGCCTGGATGCCGAACCGCAAATCGAGCCGGCCACGGTTCGCGACTTGTATCAAGGAGAGCGCTCATGAGTGCGTATTCCCTCAGGGGCTTGAACTGGTTCAACGCCTTGAATGTCGATGGCAAACCGGTGGGTGGTTTGCCGGCTTCACTGAAAGTGGCCGATGGCTTTGTGGGTGAGCAACCCGTGCGGTTTATCGCCGTGGTGGCTGATCCCGACAACCGTTTCGCCCGCGCCCGTAACGGCGAGGTCGGTTTGCTCGAAGGCTGGGGTTTGGCCAAGGCTGTGGATGAAGTCATCACGGCTGATCGGGACAAGCCGCACAAACGCGCGCTGATCGCCATCGTCGATGTGCCGAGTCAGGCATACGGTCGTCGCGAAGAAGCCCTTGGGATTCATCAAGCATTAGCCGGCGCGGCGGACAGTTATGCCCGCGCCCGCCTGGCCGGGCATGCGGTGATCGGGTTACTGGTGGGCAAGGCGATGTCCGGGGCGTTTCTCGCTCACGGCTATCAGGCCAATCGGCTGATCGCCCTGCGTGATCCGGGGGTGATGGTGCATGCCATGGGCAAGGCATCGGCGGCGCGGGTGACGCTGCGCAGTGTCGAAGAGCTGGAAGCCCTGGCCGCCAGTGTGCCGCCGATGGCCTATGACATCGACAGCTATGCCAGCCTCGGTTTGCTCTGGGAAACCCTGGCGGTGGAACAGATCGAACAGCCCACGAGCGCCGATGTGAGCCGGGTGACCGAGTGCCTGGTTCAGACCATCGGCGATGTTGCCGAGAAAGGTCGTGACCTGAGCAGCCGTCTGGGTGCGAGCAATCGCGCGGCATCGAGCCATGTTCGTCAGCTGTTGAGAGAACAGTGGTGAACGCGTTCATGGCCCACGACCTGCTCTGGGGCATGACCCCGGGGCAGCTGCCGGCGGATGCACCCGCGTGGGCGATTGCATCGCTCGGCGCCGGGCAGCCGGTGGTGGTGCGTCGTGCGGTATCGACGGCGGGGCAGGTGGCGGTCGGCGTGCGTGGGCGTTTGCGTGAGCAACGTTATGCGGCGTCGATGGCGAGCGCTTCGGTTTCGCGTCGGGTGCAGCCGGAGCAACTTTGCCATGTCGATATCGATCGGGACTTGCCGGTCATTCGGGCACTCAAGCAATTGCGTCCGCTGCTCGACGACTGCGGTTGGACATGGGGTATCAGCGGCAGCGCCGGATTTGAACTGGCCAGTGGATTTACGGCCTTGCACGAGGGCAGCGATCTCGACCTGATTCTACGCACGCCACAGCCGTTGACCCGTACTCAAGCGCGGGAGCTGATGATGCTGCTTGATGCGCCAGCGTGTGTGGTAGACATGCAATTGCAGACCCCGTTTGGCGCCATCGCCTTGCGCGAATGGGCCGGATCTTCTAACCGGGTGTTGCTCAAAAATGCCACTCAAGCCTGTCTGGTCATCGATCCGTGGAACCCACGGGAGCAAGCGGCATGAGCAGCTTGCTGGTATTCCCCGGTCAGGGTGCGCAGCAGCCGGGCATGCTCCAGCGTGTGCCACGGGAGTGTCTCGGCGAGGCGAGCGATGTGCTCGGCGAAGACGTTTCGCTGTTGGATTCTGCCGAGGCGTTGCAATCGACAAGAGCTGTGCAGCTCTGCCTGTTGATCGCTGGCGTGGCGGCTTCGCGGCAGTTGGCGCTGCCGGCGGATTACGTCGCCGGGTTATCCATCGGTGCCTATCCGGCGGCGGTGGTGGCCGGGGCCTTGAGCTTCAGCGATGCGCTGCATCTGGTCAGCCTGCGCGGTGAATTGATGCAGCAGGCGTATCCACGGGGCTATGGCATGACCGCGATCATCGGTCTGGATATGGCGACGGTGGAGGGCTTGCTGGCGCAGGTCCACAGCGATGATTCGCCGGTGTACCTGGCCAACATCAACGCCGATAACCAGGTGGTGATTTCCGGCAGCGATGGCGCGATGAAAACGGTGGCCGGCTTGGCGAAGGATCGTGGTGCCGCAATGGCGAAGCGTTTGGCAGTGAGCGTGCCTTCACACTGCCCGCTGTTGGAGGCACCAGCAAAAATGCTGGCAGAGGCCTTCGCCAAGGTGCAATTGAAAACACCATCGCTGGGTTACTTGAGTGGCAGCCGTGCCCGGCCCGTCACCCACATCGACGCCTTGCGCGACGACCTGGCTTTCAACATGTGCCGCGTGGTGGATTGGCGCGGCACGGTACAAAGCGCCTATGAGCGCGGCGTACGTCTACAGATCGAACTGCCGCCCGGTGCGGTGCTGACCGGGCTGGCGCGCCGGGTGTTCGAACAGGGCACCGTGATTGCTTTCGACGGTGCCCGGCTCGATACCCTGCAGGCGCTGTTGCGTGAGGAGGGAAACCGCCAACCCTAGATCAGCGACTCAGGCCTTCGAACAACAAAAACAACATTCGACGATGCACTTTGAGGACGACAACAATGATTATTTACGGTGTGGCGCTGTTGGCGATCTGTACGCTGGCAGGGGTGATCATGGGCGACATGCTCGGCGTGTTGCTGGGCGTGAAATCCAACGTCGGCGGGGTCGGGATTGCGATGATCCTGCTGATCTGCGCGCGGTTGTGGATGCAAA
Source organism: Pseudomonas sp. SDO5532_S415 (assembly GCF_054071155.1). Lineage (NCBI taxonomy): Bacteria > Pseudomonadati > Pseudomonadota > Gammaproteobacteria > Pseudomonadales > Pseudomonadaceae > Pseudomonas > Pseudomonas sp. SDO5532_S415. The sequence continues at coordinate 6,397 of NZ_JBSVWS010000201.1, forward strand.
AACGCGGCGGCATGACCCGGGATTGCGAAATGGGCGTCGGCTTCTGGGGCGCCATGTACATTCCGGTGGTAGTCGCCATGGCGGCGCAACAAAACGTGGTCACGGCCCTGCACGGCGGCCCGGTGGCGGTGCTCGCGGCCATCGGTTCGGTGGTGGTGTGCGGCTGCACCATTGCCTTGATCAGCCGGACCCACAAGGGCGAACCCTTGCCCGACGAACCGACCGAAATAACCTCGGTTGGCGCACCGGCAGGAGGTCGCTGATATGTGGGATCTCATTGAGAAAGGCCTGGAACATAACGGCTTGATCACCGCGTTCGCGTTCGTTGGCGTGATCATGTGGGTGTCGGTGATTCTTTCGAAGCGCCTGACCTTCGGGCGAATTCACGGCTCGGCGATTGCCATCGTCATCGGCCTGGTGCTGGCCTGGGTCGGCGGCACGATGACCGGCGGACAAAAAGGCCTGGCGGACCTGACGCTGTTCTCCGGCATCGGTCTGATGGGCGGCGCCATGCTGCGGGACTTCGCCATCGTCGCCACGGCGTTCGAAGTGCAGGCCACCGAAGCGAAAAAGGCCGGGTTGATCGGTGTGATCGCGCTGCTGCTGGGCACGGTGCTGCCGTTCATTGTCGGTGCCTGCATGGCCTGGGCGTTCGGCTATCGCGATGCCGTAAGCATGACCACCATTGGCGCGGGGGCGGTGACTTACATCGTCGGCCCGGTGACCGGCGCGGCGATTGGCGCGACCTCGGACGTGATGGCGTTGTCGATTGCCACCGGATTGATCAAGGCGATTCTGGTGATGGTCGGCACGCCGATGGCAGCACGCTGGATGGGCCTGGACAATCCGCGTTCGGCGATGGTGTTTGGCGGGTTGGCCGGGACGGTCAGCGGGGTGACGGCAGGGTTGGCGGCGACGGATCGGCGGCTGGTGCCTTATGGCGCGTTGACCGCGACTTTCCATACCGGGCTTGGGTGCTTGTTGGGGCCATCGTTGTTGTACTTCATTGTTCGCGGGATTGTCGGTTAAACCGCTGGATTATCTTTGACAGTTCCGACGCCTTCGCGAGCAGGCTCGCTCCCACAGGGGATTACAGTCCAATGTGGGAGCGAGCCTGCTCGCGAATGGGGTGACTCGGTTTCAGGCCTGGCGGTTGGCATACATCCGGCACTCCGCCAGCAGCGCCAGCAGGTTCGGATCGCGCTCCTTGGCCTTGAGAAACACCACGCCAATGTGCTGCTGCAATCGATACTTTTCCTGCAACGGGATCAGCTTCACCCGGTTCTCGTACACCGCCGCAATCCGCCCCGGCAACAACGCATATCCTACCCCCGAGCTGACCATGCTCAGCAGGGTGAAGATGTCGTTGACCTGCATCGCCACCTTCGGCTCGAACCCCGCCTGGCTGAATACCCGATTGCCGTCCTGATGGGTGGCGAAGCCCTGGGTCAGGGTGATGAAGGTTTCGTCGCGGACTTCGGCCAGGTCGACTTCAGAGCGTTGAGCAAATTTCGAGTCCGCCGGCGTGGCCAGGAAGATATCGTCGGAAAACAGCGGGATGTGCTCCAGGTCCGGATCGTTGATGCTGTCGTCCAGAGACACCAGAATCGCATCGACCTCCATGTTCTTGAGCTTGTACAACAGGTCGAAGTTCGAGCCGAGAATCAGATCAATGTTGAGTTCGCTACGGCGGATTTTCAGGCCCATGATCAGCTGTGGAACGGTCTTCACCGTCAGCGAATACAGCGAGCCCAACTTGAAGCGCTCGGCGGAAAACCCGGCGGCTTCGCGGGTCAGGCGTACGCTTTCGAGTACATCCTGAATCAGCTTCTGTGCCCGCTCCTCAAGCACGTAGGCGCTTTCCAGCGGTGTCAGGTTGCGGCCTTCGTGCTTGAACAACGGACAGCGCAGGGCGCTTTCCAGGGAGTGGATCGCCCGATGCACGCTGACATTGCTGGTCTGTAACTCGGCGGCGGCCCGGGCCAGATTGCCGGTGCGCATGAAGGCCAGGAACACCTCGAGTTTTTTAAGGGTCAACTCTTCGTCGATCAGCATGGGGCGGACTCTTATTGGAATGACCTGATTGTGCCCGGTATTGGCTGACCTTTGTAGGAGCTGCCGAAGGCTGCGATCTTTTGATTTTAATCTTGATATTGATCGTTAAAGATCGCAGCCTCGTTGCACTCGACAGCTCCTACAGGCCTGAGCCTTGTGCGTTGCGGTAACGATTTTCGAGGGGTAGGCAAGCGATGTATCACGGAGAACGATTGAACGCCTGGACGCATTTGGTCGGGGCGGTGGCGGCGTTTGTCGGCGGGGTGTGGCTGATTGTTGTCGCCAGCCTCGATGGCAGTCCGTGGAAGATTGTCAGCATGGCGATCTACGCCTTTACCTTGCTGGTGTTGTACAGCGCATCGACCGTCTACCACAGCGTGCGCGGGCGAAAGAAAGCGATCATGCAGAAGGTCGATCACTTTTCCATCTATCTGCTGATCGCCGGCAGCTACACGCCGTTCTGCCTGGTGACCCTGCGCGGGCCTTGGGGCTGGACGCTGTTCGGGATCGTCTGGGGGCTGGCGCTGATCGGCATCCTGCAAGAGATCAAGCCGCGTTCGGAAGCGCGGATTCTGTCGATTGTGATTTACGCGGTGATGGGCTGGATCGTGCTGGTGGCGGTCAAGCCGTTGCTGGCGGCATTGGGTGGTGCCGGGTTTGCCTGGTTGGCGTTGGGTGGCGTGTTTTACACCGTGGGCATTATCTTTTTTGCTTTGGATCACCGCCTTCGGCATGCCCATGGGATCTGGCATTTGTTCGTGATTGCCGGCAGTTTGCTGCACTTTGTCGCGATTTTGTTTTATGTCCTTTAGAACACGCAGTGGCTTTACCTGTGGGAGCGAGCCTGCTCGCGAAGGCGTCAGTTCAGCCCACATCATCGT
>NZ_JBSVWS010000202.1:0-9310 GCF_054071155.1 Pseudomonas sp. SDO5532_S415
AACATCTCTGTTGAATGGTCAACCGCATTCGCGAGCAGGCTCGCTCCCACAGGGGGATCGGTGTTTATTCTGTTGGTTTTGCTCGCCGGGCCTTGAAGAACTCGCTCAAAACTGCACCACACTCCTGCGCCAACACCCCGCCCTCATACAACACCCGGTGATTCAAAAAACCCTGGGTGAAAAACTGCCCCTGGCTTTGCACAATCCCCGCCTTCGGTTCCAGCGCGCCATACACCACCCGCGCAATTCGCGAGTGCACGATCAACCCGGCGCACATGCTGCAAGGCTCCAGCGTCACGTACAGCGTGCTGCCCGTCAGACGGTAGTTGCTCACGGCCTGGGCGGCGGCGCGGATCGCGACCATCTCGGCGTGGGCGCTGGGGTCGTTGCCGCTGATTGGGCAATTGAAGCCGCGACCGATGATTTCACCGTCCTGCACCAGCACCGCACCCACCGGCACTTCGCCAAGGGCGGCACCTTGCGCGGCCAGGGCCAGGGCTTCGCGCATGAAATCACGGTCACGGCTGCGGTCGATGATTGCGGCGGGTCGAATCTGACGCATCAGGCCACCTCGATCGCGGCCATCAGGCCGGTTTCCATATGGTCGATCACATGGCAGTGGAACATCCACACACCAGGGTTATCGGCCACCAGCGCCACTTGCGCGCGTTCGTTCTTGCCCAACAGGTACGTGTCGGTGAAGTACGGAATGACCTTGTGCCGGTTCGAGGCGATGACCTTGAAACTCATGCCGTGCAGGTGAATCGGGTGCTGATACTGAGTCATGTTTTTCAATTCAAAAATGTAGCTCTTGCCCTTCTCAAGCTTGGCAATCGGGCGGTCGGCGCAGGTCTTGTCGGTGATGTCCCAGGCCTGGCCGTTGATCTGCCACAAGCTTGGCGGCCTGCCATTGTCAACGTTGACCGACACCGAGCCCACCCACTCGAAATTGAAGTTGAGTTTCTCGGCATTGGCCAGGTCCGGCTCGGCCACCGGGTTGGCAGGCAGTGCGGGGGGCCACTCGGTTGGCGCGTCGGTATTGGCCACCGAACGTAAAGTGCCCAGGCGTACCGGGCCGTTGCGCAGGGACAGTTCTTCGCCGGCCGGCGGTGCCTTGATAGCCAGGCAAATGCGCATGCCAGGGCCCAGCCAGTATTCCTTGCCCAGTGGCCGAGGCTCGATGGGATTGCCATCCAGCGCGTAGATCTGCGCTTCGACACCCGGAATGTTCAGGCGATAGGTCAGGGTGTTATCGAGATTGAGCAGACGCACGCGTGTGATCTGCCCGGCCGGCAAGTCGATGACCGCTTGCGGCACGCCGTTGATGGTCGACAGGCGCCCCGCCGTGCCGCCACGGGCCGCTTCACGAGGAATGCTGAAATCGACGAAAGCCCCCTGCTCATCGACATGCCAATTCTTCAGGCTCAAGGTTTTTTCGTACTTGAATCCGGTCGGCTCGCGTTCTTCGACAATCAGCGGGCCGACCAGCCCGCGGCCGAGTTCTTCACTGCTGCTGACGTGGGGGTGATACCAGTAGCTGCCGGCATCCGGCACGCGGAACTTGTAGTCGAAATATTCACCGGGCAGCACCGGCAACTGCGACACGTAAGGCACGCCGTCCATTTCCAGCGGCAGGCGAATGCCGTGCCAGTGGATGGTGGTCGCCACCGGCAGGTGGTTGATGAACCGTACCCGCAACCATTCACCCTGGCGCACCCGCAACTCGGTCCCCGGTGCCGACGGGCCGAACGCCCAGGCCGGGGTCTTGTGCCCGGCCACCAGTTCGACGTCCAACGGCGCGGCAATCAGCTCATAGTCGTGGCCCGCTTCGGCATCGGCCCGCTTGCCCAGCCAGTAACGCGCCGCGCCTCCCGCTCCGAAGCCAACGACAACAAGACCGGCCAGGCCACCGAGGATTTGGCGACGGGTAAAGGACATGAACTCAACTACCTCACGTTTCAGCGACAGGCCAGGGGCCTGGAAAAGGCGAATACGATACACCTGCGGTTGCGAAACAGTAAGGGCGGCGCGGCGGATGGACGCAGGCTGGAGCGACGTGGTGCGGTACATATGTAACGCACTGACCTCGGGCAAGCGGGCCATCCTCGTCGTCTCTCACTCAAGGAACAGAGCGAATGACCCCGACACAGACCCGCCCACTGCCCAACGCAGCCGACAAGGCTGCCCTCAAAAACATCGCCGCGCAGGTGATCAAGGCTTGTCCGAGCCTGCAGGACACCGCACATGAGGTCGCCGCGCAATTACTTGAAAAATACGGAGTCGCCGGCCTCGACCCCGATAAAGTCTATTTTCACCGCTTCAAGACCGCTCAGAACCTGGGGCCGTCGTTCACCGGTTGGCAGCACTATGACGATAAACCCTACGAATCCCTGACCCTGACGCAGCTGGTCATTCACCGCTTTCGCGCGACCGATCAGGACAATTCCGATCTTCTGGACTTGTACGGGGGCTTCTATACCGCAGGACCGGACGAAAGAAACTTCGATGCAACCAATGAAGTGCGCCTGCATGGTAACGAGGTCTTGAAGGACTTCTGGGCCATTAACTTCAGTGACCTTTATCGCAACAAGTTGCAGACGTTCTGGAACGACCATGCCAGTGATTTCCGCACGCTGGCCAAATGCAATTTCCTCGGCAAAGCCGTTGAAGCGCGAGAAAACGGCCATCTGTCTGACGAGGATTTTCAAACCACCCTCAATGCCGTCATCGGCCCGCTGACCTGGCCGGTCAGCCTGGCCATGCTGCAATCCGAGTCGCCCGCAGGCCAGGGGTCGCAGGTGTATCCCCTGGATGTAGACGGCCATGTCGCAACGAACATTCTGCGCATCGTTGACGCCAAGGGCCGTCAAATCCTGTACGTACCGGGTGATAACGAAGCGTTTCATGTGCTGGAAACCACCACCGACATGCACTGGTGGGTCTTGCAAAAAATGAACGAAAAAGCCCCACGCGCACAGTTCCTGGAGCATTTTCCGCTGGCTGACCGACAGCAGATCACCGAGAACATCACCGACCTGATGAATCGGCTGGTCAGCACCTGGGGCCATTCCGACCATCACCTGATCAACCAGAAAAATCAGGCGGTGACGGGGGATGCGTTCGACTGGTTGCGTGACTCGACCCGGACCGCGATGCTCGATGAAGCCGATTTGTCTCTGACGTCCAACGGTGATCTGAGAAAAAAACTGTGGATCGGTTACCTGGGCGCTGGTTTGAAGGTGTTCGGCCCGATGGCCGCCGTCGGCTGGCCAGTGGCATTACCGGTGATCGGCGCCGGCCTGGCCAACATGGGACTGAACATTGATCAGGCGGTAAACGCCAAGACAGCCGCCGAGCGCAAGGAAGGGGTTATCGGGGCGGTCCTCAACGGCATAAATACGCTGTTCAATCTGCCATTTTTGAAAGGTGTCGGCTCAATGGCCGAAGTGGGTGCAGAGGTCGACGCCGCAGAGGCAGCCGAATGGGCTGAATATTTAGAAGATACAGAGGTGTCGGAGGAGCCTGCGCCTCAGGAAATCGAGGGAGTATCGCCTTCCGCAGGGGAAACAATTTCCTTGCCCCATGAATCGGGCCAAGTGTCAGAGATTGCGCAAACCTTTCAATCAAATGAGCTACTGGACGGGCTGACACCGGACTTGGAGCCGGGGAAATACCAAGGGATCTACCGGTTAAACTCCGAACCTCCCTACGCCATTCTGATGAATGACACGGCTTATTACGTGCGCTATTTCCCGGACTCACAGGGCGGCGGTTTCTGGGCGATCATCGACCCGGCGAGGCCCAACCAGCTTGTTCACTCATTGCCGGTGCGCTTGAATGCCGAAGGGGTCTGGGAGCGGATGACCCGGCTGGGACTCCAGGGTGGCGGCCAGTGCCTTGGCAAGGAGTGCACAGTGGAACTGGAACTCGGCGGACCTGACCCGTCCCTCGCCGAGCCAGCGCCACCGGCCCTTGAACCTGGCCCGCCTGTCACCGAACCTCAGCCCTCGACATCGACTGACATCAGCCGGGTTAGAACCCCCTACGATGTTGAAGCAGCGCGTCAATCAGGGTTGAAAAAATGGGCAATGCAATTACCCGAGACGCACATTCAACTTCAAATCGGCCCCAATGGCGATCTGATTGCTACCGATCGATATGCCCTGAACTTCGCCGAGAAAGCCACGGCACTTTTAATCTCCGCCGGACGTTTCTACAACAACCTCCCGTGGGCCAACTTGCCGCCGCGTCCGCAACTTCCGGTCGTCACCGCATCAACGACAATCCCGGAGCTGATTGCAAAGGTATTTGAATCCGCACCCGGACTGGTCATCAGCGAAACGCCGGGGCGCATAACCAGCATGCGATTGATGATCGAAAACATGGCCGCTCTGGCGCGACAAGGGGTCAAGACCCTCTATGTGCGCCGACTGCTCAACGACTTTGCACAGGCCGACCTGAACGCCTACTTCAAGTCCGGCGTCATGTCCAAAGACCTGGAACAGTACCTGACCCGGCTCGGTACCGACCCTTCAGGGCAATTCAATGAACTGGAGCTGGTAAAAACCGCCAGGCAAAACGGTATTCGTGTCCAGGCTACCGAGTGTGCCGCGACATACAGGAAGCCGGTTTCGCAGACACGGATTGAAGAGCAAATCAGTACCAACCACCTGACCAACGACATCATGTTCATGGATCAAACCAACAACGGCTCTGGTCAGTGGGTGGTGTTGACCGGCGTTGAAAACACCAACACATTCAGAGGGTTTGCCGGCATCAGTGAGCTGGAGGGCGGCATCGGTTTGCGAATTGAAGAGGTCAATCCCGGACAAGGCGAAAGTATTGGCGTGGATTCGGGCATTGATATAGCAAGAGGCCCCTTCGTCCCGGGTGAAGCGATAGGCGACATCATCGACACCCAGCAAGCCGATCTGCTGCTTCGGATGGAAGCACCGCCGGTCAGCCGTAACGCACAGCAGCTCGATCGGCTGCTTACTCGCCGAGGCATGTATATTTTCGAACGCTCGGAAAACACTTACAGGCTCATTCATCGCAGTCAGAACGAAATGATGGTGCAAACGCCCGTCCAGACCCTGGCCGACGGGCACTATTACATTGATCGTCCGTCATGGACTTCGGTCAGCGGCGTCCCCTATGCCAGTCTGGAGCAATTATCCAAGGGACTTGAACAGATGGGCATGAGCCTTCAGAGCCGCCTGCCCGGCTGATCTGGTCATGCAGATCCCGCAAAAAAAACCCTGGCCAAGGCCAGGGTTTTCTTATTGCTTCACTGCAACGCAACGAGCAGGATCATTCCCACTCGATCGTCGCCGGCGGCTTGCTCGACACGTCGTAGGTGACGCGGGAGATGCCTTCGATTTCATTGATGATACGGCCGGAAACGGTTTCCAGCAGCTCGTAAGGCAGGTGTGCCCAACGCGCGGTCATGAAGTCGATGGTTTCCACGGCACGCAGCGCCACGACCCAGGCGTAACGACGGCCATCGCCGACCACGCCGACCGATTTCACCGGTTGGAATACCACGAATGCCTGGCTGACCTTGTGGTACCAGTCGGCCTTGCGCAGTTCTTCGATGAAGATGTGGTCGGCGCGACGCAGCAGGTCGGCGTATTCCTTCTTCACTTCACCGAGGATGCGCACGCCCAGGCCCGGACCCGGGAACGGGTGACGGTAGACCATGTCGTACGGCAGGCCCAGTTCCAGGCCCAGACGACGGACTTCGTCCTTGAACAGCTCGCGCAGCGGTTCAACCAGCTTGAGGTTCATTTCCTCAGGCAGGCCGCCCACGTTGTGGTGCGACTTGATCACGTGGGCCTTGCCGCTTTTCGCGCCAGCCGACTCGATCACGTCCGGGTAGATGGTGCCCTGGGCCAGGTACTTGATGTTGTCCAGCTTGCAGGATTCGGCATCGAACACGTCGATGAAAGTACGGCCGATAATCTTGCGCTTCTTCTCCGGGTCGGCTTCGCCGGCCAGATTGTTGAGGAACTGGTCCTCGGCGTTGGCGCGGATCACCTTGACGCCCATGTTCTCGGCGAACATGGCCATCACTTGCTCGCCTTCGTGCAGACGCAGCAGGCCGTTGTCGACGAAGACGCAGGTCAGTTGGTCGCCGATGGCCTTGTGCAACAGCGCGGCAACCACGGAGGAGTCAACGCCGCCGGACAGGCCGAGCAGTACGTTGTCGGTGCCGACCTGGGCACGGACCTGGGCGATGGCGTCTTCGGCAATCTTCGACGGGGTCCACAGCGCTTCACAGCCGCAGATGTCGAGGATGAAGCGCGACAGGATGCGACCGCCCTGCTTGGTGTGGGTCACTTCCGGGTGGAACTGCACGCCGTAGTAAGCGCGCTCGTCGCTGAACATACCGGCGATCGGGCAGCTCGGGGTGCTGGCCAGGATGTGGAAGTCTTCCGGCATGCGGGTAACTTTGTCGCCGTGGCTCATCCACACGTCGAGGCCGAACAGGCCGTCAGCGTCGATGTGATCTTCGATGCCGTCCAGCAGGCGGCTCTTGCCGACCACGTCGACACGGGCGTAACCGAACTCACGCAGTTCGGAGCCTTCAACCTTGCCGCCCAATTGCTCGGCCATGGTCTGCATGCCGTAGCAGATACCGAAGACCGGTACGCCCAGGTCCCAGACCGCTTGTGGCGCACGTGGGCTGTCAGCCACATGCACGGACTCGGGGCCGCCGGCGAGGATGATCCCCTTCGGTGCGAATTCGCGAATCGCTTCGTCATCCATGTCGAACGGGTGCAGTTCGCAGTACACGCCGATTTCACGCACGCGGCGGGCAATCAGTTGGGTGTACTGGGAACCGAAGTCGAGGATCAGGATACGGTGAGCGTGAATATCGAGGGCCATGATTCAGTCTCGTCTAAGTCATTCAGTAACAGTCGTGATTCAGAAACAACTCGGGGCTGAATAAAACAGCCCCGGTCGTTAACTTTTTACTTGAAGGCTCAACCTACGCGGTAGTTTGGCGCTTCCTTGGTGATCTGCACGTCGTGGACGTGGGATTCGGCCATGCCGGCGCCGGTGATCCGCACGAACTCAGGCTTGGTGCGCATTTCTTCGATGTTGGCGCTACCGGTGTAGCCCATGGAAGAACGCAGGCCGCCCATCAGTTGATGGATGATGGCGCTCAGGGTGCCCTTGTACGGAACACGCCCTTCGATGCCTTCCGGAACCAGCTTCTCGGCGCCTGCCGAGGAGTCCTGGAAGTAACGGTCGGAGGAACCTTGAGCCTGGGACATGGCACCCAGCGAACCCATGCCGCGGTAAGCCTTGTACGAACGGCCCTGGAACAATTCGATCTCGCCCGGTGCTTCTTCGGTACCGGCGAACATCGAGCCCATCATCACGCAGGAGGCACCGGCAACGATGGCCTTGGACAGGTCACCGGAGAAACGGATGCCGCCGTCGGCAATCAACGGAACGCCTGTGCCTTCAAGGGCAGCGGCGACGTTGGCGATGGCACTGATTTGCGGAACGCCGACACCGGCGACGATACGGGTGGTGCAGATCGAGCCAGGGCCGATACCGACCTTGACGGCGTCAGCGCCGGCTTCGGCCAGGGCCTTGGCGGCAGCGCCGGTGGCAATGTTGCCGCCGATGACCTGCACTTCAGGGAAATTCTCTTTGACCCAGCGAACGCGGTCGATCACGCCTTTGGAGTGACCGTGGGCGGTGTCGACCACCACCACGTCAACGCCCGCATTGACCAGGGCAGCGACGCGATCACCGGTGTCTTTACCGGTACCGACGGCAGCGCCGACGCGCAGACGACCTTGATCGTCCTTGCTGGCCAGTGGGTAGGCCTTGGCTTTTTCGATGTCGTTGACGGTCATCATGCCTTTGAGGGCGAACTTGTCGTCGACGATCAGCACGCGTTCGATGCGGTGCTTGTGCAGCAACTCGCGAACGTCGTTCTTGTCGGCGCCTTCCTTGACCGTGACCAGGCGCTCTTTAGGCGTCATCACTTCACGGACACTGGCGTCCAGACGGTTTTCGAAACGCACGTCACGGGAGGTGACGATGCCGACCAGGTCGCCATCGTGCAGCACCGGAACGCCGGAAATGTTGTGCAGGCGGGTCAGTTCGAACAGGTCACGAACCGTGGCATCAGCCTCGATGGTGATCGGGTCCTTGACGACACCGGCTTCGAACTTCTTGACCTTGCGGACTTCGGCAGCCTGCTGCTCGATGGTCATGTTCTTGTGGATAATGCCGATACCACCTTCCTGAGCCATGGCGATTGCCAGACGGGCTTCAGTGACGGTGTCCATGGCGGCAGAAACCAGAGGAATGTTCAGCTCGATGCCACGGGTAAGGCGGGTTTTGAGACTGACTTCGTTAGGAAGCACCTCGGAATAACCGGGCACTAGGAGAATGTCGTCGAATGTCAGAGCTTCTTGGCTGATACGCAGCATCGCGGGGGCTCCCGAGCGGGAAAATGGAAGCGCGCCATTATAGTCAGACACCCCCTCGGGTTCAATGTAAAACTCTGTCTATTATCGGCGCAGTGATCGACGGGTGTTTTGAAGAGCATCACTGGCAAGCCAGCTCCCACAGATTCGGTGCGATCCTGTGGAAGCTGGCTTGCCAGCGATAAACGATAACGCGGTCATCCAGCCGTATTACAACTCGACTTTTACCCAGCTCACCGGCTGATCCAGCCAATCGGCAAACTCATCGAGAAATGCCTGCTTGAACCCCGCTTCGGCCCAATTGTTGAAGATGAACCCCAAATTGGAGAAGCCGCACTCCTGCAGGAACAGAAAGCCGTTGATGTCATCTTCATGCCCGCATTCGGGGCAGGTGAAGTTGTCGGTGCGCCCCGGCATCCAGTCTTCCAGGCTTTCAAACAGCGCTTCGCCGATTTCCTTGCGACACTCGGCACAGCCCGCTTCGCCCAAAAAACCCTTGGCCGGCGTATAGATGCAGCGCTTGGTGATGATCTCCAGGCCATTGATCGGCTCGCCGAACGGCAGGGCTTCCGGGTGCAGGACCACATCGCGTGCGCCTTCGCCGATGGCGTGGGCCATGCGATTGCCCGTGCGGCCACAAGTGGTCAGCTCTTCCTTGATGATGTTCTTGCGGACAAGCCAACGCACGATCGCCCGCGCCCGGGGCTCGTGCACCGGCAGCGTGGAGATTTTCGGGACGATGATGCTTTGCGAATTCATGGGGTACAGGCCTGAAGCATTGATGAAAGGTCTTGCGCCCGTCCTTCCGGCGTAATCCCTGTGGGAGCGAGCCTGCTCGCGAAAGCGGAGTTCGTATC
>NZ_JBSVWS010000203.1:0-9243 GCF_054071155.1 Pseudomonas sp. SDO5532_S415
AGAATTCGCGAGCAGGCTCGCTCCCACAGGGTTATGTGAACGCCATAAATCCAATGTGGGAGCGAGCCTGCTCGCGAAGAGGCCAGCACTGCCGCCGTCAATTGTTCTGAATCACAGGTGCAGTGCGTGGCCAAGTGCTCGCAACGCCGCTTCCTGCACCGCCTCGCCGAGCGTCGGATGCGCATGGATGGTGCCGCCGATGTCTTCCAGCCGTGCGCCCATTTCCAGGCTTTGCGCAAACGCCGTCGACAGTTCGGACACCCCGACGCCCACCGCCTGCCAGCCGACAATCACGTGATTGTCGCGACGGGCGACTACGCGCACGAAGCCGCTTTTCGATTCCAGGGTCATCGCCCGGCCATTGGCGGCGAACGGGAAGCTGGAAACGATGCAGTCCCAGCCGGCCGCCTTGGCCTCGTCCGGGGTCTTGCCGACCACCACCAGTTCCGGGTCGGTGAAGCACACGGCGGCGATGGCGGTGGGGTTGAACTCGCGGGTTTTGCCGCTGATCAGTTCGGCCACCATCTCGCCCTGGGCCATGGCCCGGTGAGCGAGCATCGGTTCACCGCTCAGGTCACCGATGGCATACACGTTGCGCATGCTGGTCTGGCAGCGGTTGTCGATCTTGATCGACGAGCCGTTCATGTCCAGGTTCAGTGCTTCGAGGTTCCAACCCTGGGTGTTCGGCTTGCGGCCCACGGCCACCAGCACCTGATCGGTTTCCAGGTTCAGGGTGTCACCGTTCGGATCCAGTACCTGCAAGGTATTCGCTGTTGAATCAAAGCCTTGCACGCTGTGCTTCAAGTAAAGCTTCACGCCGAGTTTCTTCAGCTCATCGTGTACCGGCTGGGTCAGTTCGGCGTCGTAGGCCGGCAGGATGCGCTCCTGAGCCTCGACCACGCTGACCTCGGCCCCGAGTTTGCGGTAGGCAATGCCCAATTCCAGACCGATGTAGCCGCCACCGACCACGACCAGCCGCTTCGGCACGGCCGTCGGCGCCAGGGCTTCGGTGGAGGAGATGATCGGCCCGCCAATCGGCAGCATCGGCAGGTTCACGCTTTTGGAGCCGGTGGCCAGCACCAGGTGTTCGCACTGAATGCGGGTGTCGCCGACGTCGACGGTTTTACCGTCGACCACTTTGGCCCAGCCTTGCACGACCTGGACCTTGTTCTTTTTCAGCAGCGCCGCGACGCCGGTGGTCAGGCGATCGACGATGCCGTCCTTCCACTCGACGCTTTTACCGATATCCAGCGTCGGCGCGGACACGTTGATGCCCAGCGCCGAATGCTGGCTGTGATGTTGCGTCTGATGGAACTGCTCGGCGACGTGAATCAGTGCCTTGGATGGAATGCAGCCAATGTTCAGGCAGGTGCCGCCCAACGATTCGCCTTCTACCAGAATGGTCGCAATACCCAACTGACCGGCACGGATTGCCGTCACATAACCGCCAGGGCCGCCGCCGATGATCAGCAGTGTGGTGTGCAGAGTTTGCATGTCTTACTCCATAAACAGCGTGGCGGGTTGTTCGAGCAGGCCGCGGATGGCCTGGATGAAGAGCGCCGCGTCCATGCCGTCGACCACGCGGTGATCGAAGGAGCTGGAGAGGTTCATCATCTTGCGGACCACGATCTGGCCTTTGATCACCATCGGCCGTTCGACGATCTTGTTCACGCCGACAATCGCCACTTCCGGCAGGTTCAGCACCGGGGTGCTGACGATGCCGCCCAACGCGCCGAGGCTGGTCAGGGTAATGCTCGAGCCGGACAGTTCATCGCGGCTGGCCTTGCCGTTGCGCGCGGCGGTGGCCAAACGGGCGATTTCCGCTGCGCTGTCCCACAGGCTGCGGGCTTCGGCGTGACGCACCACCGGCACCATCAGGCCGATGTCGGCCTGGGTGGCGATGCCCACATGCACCGCGCCGAGGCGGGTGATGACTTGGGCTTCGTCGTCATAGCGGGCATTGATCTGCGGGAAATCGCGCAGGGCGACGACCATGGCGCGGACCAGGAACGGCAACAAGGTCAGCTTGCCGCGGGTCGCGCCGTGTTTTTCGTTGAGGTGCGCGCGCAGCTCTTCCACGGCCGTCACGTCGATTTCCTCGACATAACTGAAGTGGGCGGCGCGTTGCGTGGCGTCCTGCATGCGCTGGGCAATCTTGCGGCGCATGCCGATCACCGGGATCTGCTCTTCGTCGTTACGCTGGGCGTAAGCGCTGCTGACGGACGATGCATTCGACTGACCCTGAGCCAGATAGGCATCCAGGTCTTCGTGCAACACGCGACCCGCCGGGCCGCTGCCACGGACCAGGCGCAGTTGAATGCCGAGGTCGAGTGCATGCTTGCGTACCGCCGGGGAGGCCAGCGGACGCTCATCGGCTTCGCGAGCGACCATGGGGCCCTGGCAAACGGCTGCCGGACGAGGTGCGACGGGAGCCGGTTTGCTTTCCACGACGGGTTCGGCTTTCGGCGCCGCCGCAGGTGCTTCTTTAACGGCAGCCGCTGGCGCAGCCGATTCCTTAACGTTGCCCGCGCCTTCGACTTCAATGCTGATCAGCACACTGCCAACCGCCATGACTTCGCCCGGCTGTCCGCCGAGGGCGATGACTTTGCCATGCACCGGCGACGGAATATCCACCATTGCCTTGTCGGTCATGACATCGGCCAGCACCTGATCTTCGACGACCATGTCGCCGACTTTCACGTGCCACTGAGACAGTTCAACTTCTGCGATGCCTTCGCCGATGTCCGGCATCTTGATAACGTGCGTGCCCATTCAGACCTCCATGACCCGTTTCAACGCCGCGCCCACACGGGACGGCCCTGGGAAATACGCCCACTCTTGCGCGTGCGGGTAGGGGGTGTCCCAACCGGTGACGCGTTCGATCGGCGCTTCCAGGTGGTGGAAGCAGTGCTCTTGTACCAACGCCGCCAGTTCGGCGCCGAAACCGCAGGTGCGAGTCGCTTCGTGAACGATCACGCAGCGCCCGGTTTTCTTCACCGACTTGGTGATGGTTTCCAGGTCCAGCGGCCACAGGCTGCGCAGGTCGATGACTTCGGCATCCACGCCGCTTTCTTCAGCGGCGACTTGCGACACGTAGACGGTGGTGCCGTAGGTCAGCACGGTGACGTCCTTGCCCGGGCGGGCGATGGCGGCGACGTCCAGCGGCACGGTGTAGTAACCGTCCGGAACCTGTGCGGCGGGGTGTTTCGACCAAGGGGTCACCGGGCGTTCGTGGTGGCCGTCGAACGGGCCGTTGTACAGGCGTTTGGGCTCCAGGAAAATCACCGGGTCATCGTTTTCGATGGAGGCGATCAACAGGCCCTTGGCATCGTAAGGGTTGGACGGCATGACGGTACGCAGGCCGCACACCTGAGTGAACAGCGCCTCGATGCTCTGGCTGTGAGTCTGGCCGCCGTAGATGCCGCCGCCGCATGGCATGCGCAAGGTCAACGGTGCGGTGAATTCGCCGGCCGAGCGATAACGCAGGCGCGCGGCTTCGGAAATGATCTGGTCGTAGGCCGGGTACACATAGTCAGCGAACTGGATTTCCACCACCGGGCGCAGACCGTAGGCGCCCATGCCCACGGCGGTGCCAACGATCCCGCTTTCAGAAATCGGCGCGTCGAATACCCGCGAAGTGCCGTACTTGGTCTGCAGGCCTTCGGTGCAACGGAAGACGCCGCCGAAGTAACCGACGTCCTGGCCAAACACCACGACGTCTTCGTCGCGCTCAAGCATCACATCCATGGCCGAGCGCAGGGCCTGGATCATGGTCATGGTGGTCGTGGTCATGGCGGTTTCCAGCTGGATATTGTTGTTGTGATCGTTCATGTCAGATCCCCAGCTCTTGACGCTGGCGCTTCAAGTGCTCCGGCATCTCTTTGTAGACATCTTCGAACATGGTCGCGGCGCTTGGAATCTGGCCGCCGGCGAGGGTGCCGTACTGTTCGGCCTGTTTCTGCGCGGCGATCACTTCAGCTTCCAGCTCGGCGCTGACGGCGGTGTGTTCCTCTTCGGACCAGTGGCCGACCTTGATCAGGTGCTGCTTGAGGCGCGCAATCGGATCGCCCAACGGGAAGTGGCTCCAGTCGTCGGCCGGACGGTATTTGGATGGATCATCGGACGTCGAGTGCGGGCCGGCGCGGTAGGTGACCCATTCGATCATGGTCGGGCCGAGGTTGCGGCGGGCGCGTTCGGCGGCCCAGGCGGAAGCGGCGTAGACCGCGTAGAAATCGTTGCCGTCGACCCGCAGGGAGGCAATGCCGCAACCGACGCCGCGACCGGCGAAGGTGGTGGCTTCACCGCCGGCAATGGCCTGGAAAGTCGAGATGGCCCACTGGTTGTTGACTACATTGAGGATCACCGGCGCGCGGTACACGTGGGCGAAGGTCAGGGCGGTGTGGAAATCCGACTCGGCGGTGGCGCCGTCGCCGATCCATGCCGAAGCGATTTTGGTGTCGCCCTTGATCGCCGAAGCCATGCCCCAGCCGACGGCCTGGACGAATTGGGTGGCGAGGTTGCCGGAAATGGTGAAGAAACCGGCCTCTTTCACCGAGTACATGATCGGCAACTGGCGTCCCTTGAGCGGATCGCGCTCGTTGGACAGCAGTTGGCAGATCAGGTCGACCAGCGGTACGTCGCGGGCCATCAGGATGCTTTGCTGTCGGTAGGTCGGGAAGCACATGTCGTCGATGTTCAACGCCAGGGCCTGGGCGCTGCCGATGGCTTCTTCGCCGAGGCTTTGCATGTAGAACGACATTTTCTTCTGACGCTGGGCGACGACCATGCGGTTGTCGTAGATCCGCGTCTTGAGCATGGCGCGCATGCCCTTGCGCAGGATCTCCACCGGTACGCCTTCGGCCCACGGACCCAGGGCATTGCCCTGATCGTCGAGCACGCGAATCAGGCCGCGGGCCAGATCGGCCGTGTCGGAGGGTTCAACGTCGATTGGGGGTTTGCGCACCGTACCGGCATCGGTCAGATGCAGGTAGGAGAAGTCGGTTTTACAGCCGGGGCGGCCCGAGGGTTCCGGGACGTGCAGGCGCAGCGGTTCGTACGCTTGGTTCATGGCTTCTACGCTCGATCTTGTGAATTTCTTGTAGTGAGCTGACAGATTTCGTTCGGTAAAAGAAATCTTGTCCTACAACAATCATAGGCCCGGCCAAGAAGAATATTTCTCTCTGTTTCGTTGCGCTAAAGATCATTTGCAGATAAAAAATCTGCATAAACATAAAAAATAGGTGGTTTTGTCTCATGCGCAAACTGGACCGTACCGATATCGGCATTCTCAACAGCCTTCAGGAGAACGCACGCATCACCAACGCTGACCTGGCGCGCTCGGTCAACCTGTCGCCGACGCCGTGTTTCAACCGGGTCAAGGCGATGGAAGAATTGGGCCTGATTCGCGAGCAAGTAACCCTGCTCGATGCCGACCTGCTGGGGCTTCACGTCAATGTGTTCATTCACGTCAGCCTGGAAAAACAGGTGGAGGAGGCGTTGCAGCATTTCGAGGAGGCGATTTCCGATCGTCCGGAAGTGATGGAGTGCTACCTGATGGCCGGCGACCCGGACTACCTGATCCGGGTGCTGGTGCCGACGATCCAGTCGCTGGAGCGCTTCATGATGGACTTCCTCACCAAAGTCCCCGGCGTCGCCAATATCCGTTCGAGCTTTGCGCTCAAGCAGGTGCGCTACAAGACGGCGCTGCCGTTGCCGGCGAATGGATTGACGCTGGGCACCTGAAATCCCCCCAAACCCTGTGGGAGCGAGCCTGCTCGCGATTGGGTCATCAGATTCAACATCAATGTTGACTGACAGTCCGCTTTCGCGAGCAGGCTCGCTCCCACAGGTCAGAATTTATTCAGCGGGATCTTGAGGTAGGTCACGCCGTTGTCTTCGGCTGGCGGCAGATTCCCCGCCCGCACATTGACCTGGATCGCCGGCAGCAGCAGCGTCGGCATGCCCAATCCTGCATCGCGCCGGGTACGCATGGCGACAAAGGCGGCCTGGTCGATACCGTCGCGCACATGGATGTTGCCTTTGCGTTGTTCACCCACCGTGGTCATGCAGCGTGGTTCGCGGCCTTCAGGCGGATAGTCGTGGCAGACGTAGAGGCGCACGCCGGCAGGGAAGGCCAGCAACTTGTGGATCGAGGTGAACATCTGGTGGGCATCGCCACCGGGAAAGTCGCAGCGCGCGGTGCCCACGTCCGGCATGAACAGTGTGTCGCCGACCAGGATCACATCGCCGTCGATCAAGTAGGCCATGTCCGCCGGAGTATGGCCGGGGACATGCAGGGCCGTGGCCTTGAGGTTGCCGATACGGAATGACTCGTCGGGGGCGAACAGGTGATCGAATTGCGAACCATCGATGCAGAATTGCGGCTCGAGATTGAACAGGCTCTTGAACACGTTCTGCACCTTGCAGATCGACTGGCCGATGGCGATCTTGCCGCCCAGTTCCCGGCGCAGGTACGGCGCGGCGGAGAGGTGGTCGGCGTGGGCGTGGGTTTCCAGCAGCCATTGCACCTGCAAGTGGTGCTCGCGCACGAACGCGATGATCCGGTCGGCCTGCACGGTGGCGGTACGCCCGGCAGCGCCGTCGTAATCGAGCACAGGATCGACGATTGCGCATTGCCCGCCGTCGGCTTCGTAGATTACGTAACTGTAGGTGGAGGAGGCGGGGTCAAAAAAAGCTTCAATCAGGGCGGACATGGGGGTGATTTCTTAGTGGAGTCGCCATGAGGTTAGTTTCATTTTCCCCGCGTTGACCAGCCCCGCTTCAATTCAATTGATGAAAAAAGTTGTGCGGGCTCTATCCTGTCACTCAATCGATACCGGGCGTTCCCGGCCTTTGTCATGGATTACGAGCGTTCTATGTTGCTGGCGAGTTTTTTTGGTGTGGTCATGGGGTTGGTGCTGGGTTTGACCGGGGCGGGCGGCGGCATTCTTGCCGTACCGGCGCTGGTGCTTGGCCTGGGTTGGAGCATGACCACGGCGGCGCCCGTCGCGCTGTTTGCCGTAGGCAGCGCGGCGGCGGTCGGTGCCATCGATGGTCTGCGGCACGGGCTGGTGCGATATCGCGCGGCGTTGCTGATCGCGGCGCTCGGCGCGGTGTTTTCGCCGGTGGGCATCTACTTCGCCCATCAGTTGCCGGAAAAAATCCTGATGACCCTGTTCAGCCTGCTGATGATCATGGTGGCCGCGCGGATGTTGCGCCGTGAGCGCAAGGACGAGGGGCCGAGCGATCATGGCCATGCCAACTGGGGCCAGAAGAACTGCATGCTCGACCAGCACACCGGACGCTTTTCCTGGACCGCCAAATGCACCACGACCCTCGCGGCTCTCGGCGCGGTGACCGGCGTGGTCTCGGGGCTGCTGGGCGTGGGTGGCGGCTTTCTGATTGTGCCGGCCTTCAAGCAGCTGACCGATGTGCAGATGCGCGGAATCATCGCCACCTCGCTGATGGTGATCAGTCTGATTTCGGCCATCGGCGTGATTGGCGCGTTGCATGCCGGGGTGCGCATCGACGGTCTGGGCGTGGCGTTCATCGTCGCCAGCATCATCGGCATGCTCATCGGTCGAAAACTCTGCGCCCGGGTGCCGGCGCGGGGGTTGCAGGTGGGGTTTGCCAGTGTTTGCCTGATCGTCGCTGCCTATATGCTGATGAACGCAGCGCACTAAACCGGATATTTGCCCTCCTGTAGGAGCGAGCATGCTCGCGATGGGCGACAACGATAACGCTGGGTACCTGATGCCCCGCAGTGTTCTCGAGTGCATCGCGAGCAAGCTCGCTCCTACAGGTACATCCGCCGACGGGCTTACATCCTTGGTGCCGCGCCTCGCCGACAGGCGGTCGTACGCCCTAACTATCGCTCGCCACCGGCCATTCCAAAGCACCTGAATACCGCCCCCAAGGCAGCGTATGGCGCCGCCTGTCAGCTTTCGATAATCGCCTCCGACATCTCGTCCCCCGTCGCGGAGCGCGCCATGCACAACAATAAGAACTTCACGCATCGTTTTTTGCCTGCCTTGATCGCCAGCCTGTCCTCCCTTGGCCTGAGTTCCATGGCTGAAGCCGAGATCATGCTGTATGACAAGGACCAGACCACGTTCTCCACCGACGGCTACATCAATGCCTTCTATGTGAACAGTGATGTCGACCGTGACGGCGAGCAGTACGACCGTCGCCAGTCGCGGGTGAAAATGGGTTTTCTGCCCAACTACCTGGGCTTTAACATGGGCAAGCAGGTCGATGATCTCAAGCTCGGCGCACGCGCCTCGTTCTGGGTGACGATCAACGACAGCGAAACCAACGGCACCGACACCGCCATCGATGTGCGGCAGTTCTACGGCACCGTGGCCAATCCGCAGTGGGGCGAAGTATTGATCGGCAAGGATTTCGGCCTGTTTGCCCGCTCCAACATCCTGCTCGACGAACTGCTCGCCGGGTACGGCCAGGTCAGCGATACCTTGGGGCTGGTGGATGGCGGCGGGGTGTCGTTCGGCAACATCGGCACCGGTTATCCGTACCCGTTCCCGACCTCGCAGATCACCTACCGCACCCCGGTGATGGACGGCTTGCGGGTGGCCGTGGGCATCATGGACCCGGTGGACACCAACGACAGCAGCCCGACGGGCAAGGCCTACCAGGAAAACCCGCGCACCGAGAGCGAGATCACTTACCAGTTCGACCTCGCCGGCGCGAAAATCTACAGCTGGGTCAACGGCAGCTACCAGACCTCGGACAATACCGATTCCACCGTCGACACCGTCACGTCCAAAGGCGTCGGCTATGGCGTGCAGGCGAAAATGGGGGGCTTGTCGCTGACCGGCTCAGGTTTCCAGGCCAAGGGCATCAACCCTTTTTTCACCAACAATGCGGGCGAGCCGACCCTGCGTAACGTCGACAGCGATGGCTACCTGTTGCAGGGCTCCTACAAGCTGGGCAAGAACCGCCTGGCACTGTCTTACGGCAAGACCAAAGACGATGGCAACGGCGCGGTCGGCAGCGGCGCGGACTATGAAACCCGTGGCATCGCGCTGTTCCATGACGTCAATGACAACCTGAAACTGGTGGCCGAGTACAACCAGTTCGAAATCAACGGTCACGACACCAACGACCAGAACGAAGACACCGATACCTTTGCGGTGGGGGCGGTGTTGACCTGGTAAGCGGCGCCGTAAATCCCTTTGTGGGAGCGAGCCTGCTCGCGAAGGTGTGTCAGTTGGCACCTATGTAACT